>NZ_JBGUAV010000017.1:0-88361 GCF_041821005.1 Halalkalibacter sp. AB-rgal2 | reverse complement strand
ACCGATGGATCGCCGTGAAGAAGCATCAAGAAAAGCAACATGTCCCCCTGTGAGACGAATGGTTACTCTTCGTCAAGCAACAAGAGGGAACATCGAAGCGGAGTCTCCAAGATGATCATCCCCGTAGAAGAGAAAGCAAGAGCCAGGACGTTGCCGGGCGAACAAGTACAATCCGATAGGGTTGTGCTTTTTTATGTGCACAAAAGATGAAGAATAAGCCACAGAGGAGCTCTGTTTGAATGATTAGGTTAAGGAACGTGTTGCAAATCTATTATTTTCAGAACCTAGTAAGTAGGAATAGTTCTACAAAAAATGGGTATACTAAAAGCATTAGGGTTGCAATTCAAAAATAAAGTAATTATAATATGGTTAAAGTCAAAGATAGTCAAAGTCAAATAATAATTAATTTATAGAAAGGGGGGATAACATATGCGAAATATATCAGATATTATCGAAGAGTATCTCAAAGCAACCATTCAAAAAAGTGGAGGAACTCCACTGGAAATAAAAAGGAGTGAGATTGCCAAAAAGTTTCAATGTGTCCCCTCGCAAATTAATTATGTCATTCAAACACGATTTACATTAGAAAAAGGCTATCAAGTGGAAAGTAAAAGAGGCGGAGGAGGATATATACGAATTGTCAAAGTTAGTCCACATAATCAACTTGGCTTATTTGAACATATGATTCAATTAATCGGAAGACGTATTGATCAACATACAGCTGAAAATATTATCATAAGGTTGTATGAGGAGCAGATCATTACGAAGCGCGAAAGTCTTTTAATGCTAAGTGTTGTTGATAGGTCTAATTACCATTCGACTATATCACATCGAGATGAAGTACGAGCAAATATGCTTAAATCAATGATTAATTGTTTGAAATATAAAGAATTACATTAATGGAGAGGAGGCTGTCTTGTGTTATGTCAAGAATGTAATCAACGTGAGGCAACATTACATTTTGCGAAGATTATTAATGGAGAAAAAACAGAATTTCATATTTGCGAAAAATGCGCAAAGGAAAAAGGAGAGTATTCGCCTGGCTCTAATAGTTTTTCCATACATCAGCTTCTTTCCGGGTTGCTACATTTTGAACAACCAGTCCAAAGTGATAAAGGTCAAAAGAAAACGCATGAGGATCTAAACTGTTCAAAGTGCGGGATGACTTATGTTCAGTTTACAAAAGTCGGCCGCTTTGGCTGTGCCCATTGTTATAAGAGCTTCTCTTCTAAATTAGACCCAATCTTAAAACGGGTTCACAGTGGAAATCATACACATGCAGGGAAGCTCCCTAAGCGGATAGGAGGAGGCATTCAAATACAAAGGAAAATTGATGGACTTAAGCAAAAGCTAAGGGGACATATTGATGATGAGGCTTTTGAAAAAGCGGCAGAAATACGTGATCAAATACGTGCATTAGAAAAAGAAAAAAATGAGCAAAAGGGGGGATGATCGATGTCGCTTGAACAATTTATATCAGAGGCATTAAGTCCATGGATGAAAAAGGACGGGCCGGATTCAGATATAGTCTTAAGCAGTCGTATTCGTCTCGCTCGAAATATAGAAGAATATAATTTCCCAATATTAGCAACGATGGAAGAGTCGTACGCCGTAATCAAACATGTAGGAGAAGCATTAACAGTAAGTCCTTATGACGAAATTGGCCCACTTGAAGTGTTTCATGTAGATGATATGAAGGCCAATGAAAAGCGAGTGCTAGTGGAAAAGCATTTAATTAGCCCCCACCTTGCTGATCATGCTAAGCACGGAGCAGTTTTATTAGATCGTGATCAGTCTGTCAGTATAATGGTTAATGAAGAAGATCATTTGCGTATTCAATGTCTGCTAGCAGGGTTTCAATTAGAAGAAGGATTAAAGAAGGCAAGTAATATAGATGATTGGGTAGAAAAGCGTGTAACGTATGCTTTTGATGAAAAAAGAGGTTATTTAACAAGCTGCCCAACAAATGTTGGGACAGGATTACGAGCATCAGTCATGATGCACTTACCTGCATTAGCGATGACACAGCAATTAAATCGAATTTTACCTGCAATTAATCAATTAGGACTCGTTGTTAGAGGGATTTATGGTGAAGGTAGCGAAGCTTTAGGTAACCTCTTTCAAGTCTCTAATCAATTAACATTAGGTAAATCAGAGCAGGACATTGTCGAGGATTTACAGGGGGTTGTTGCCCAACTTATTCAACAAGAGCGAGTTGCTAGACAATTGTTGATTGAACAGTCTAAATTACAATTAGAGGATCGTGTATATCGTTCCTTTGGCATTTTAGCTCATAGCCGTATGATTGAATCGAAGGAAGCTACTCAACGATTGTCGAACGTCCGATTGGGAATTGATTTAGGTTTGTTAAAAGGTTTATCAGGTAATATTTTAAATGAGTTAATGATTTTAACACAGCCTGGTTTTTTACAGCAATATGCACAAGAGGTGTTAACACCGGAACAACGCGACGAACGAAGAGCTAGTTTAATTCGTGAACGTCTAAAATTAGAAGAACAAATGGGTTAACTATTTTCGGAGGTGAATGAATCATGATGTTTGGACGATTTACAGAAAGAGCACAGAAAGTATTAGCGTTAGCACAAGAAGAAGCTGTTCGATTAGGGCATAATAATATTGGAACAGAACACATTTTATTAGGATTAATTCGCGAAGGTGAAGGAATTGCTGCTAAAGCATTACAAGCATTAGGACTTGGATCGGAGAAAATCCAAAAAGAAGTTGAATCGTTAATTGGAAAAGGACAAGAAGGATCTAAGACGATTCATTATACACCAAGAGCGAAGAAAGTAATTGAATTATCAATGGATGAGGCTCGTAAATTAGGCCACTCCTATGTCGGAACCGAGCATATCTTATTAGGACTTATTCGTGAAGGGGAGGGCGTCGCGGCTCGGGTTTTAAATAATTTAGGTGTAAGTTTAAATAAAGCCCGTCAGCAAGTTCTTCAATTATTAGGTAGTAATGAAGTTAATAATTCTTCTTCACAAGGTAGTGGATCCACTCATGCTAACACACCAACACTCGATAGTTTAGCTCGCGATTTAACAGCAGTTGCGAAGGAAGAGTCATTAGATCCAGTGATTGGACGTAGCAAAGAAATTGAGCGTGTGATTCAGGTGTTAAGTCGTCGAACAAAGAATAACCCTGTCTTAATCGGGGAGCCAGGTGTAGGTAAGACGGCAATAGCGGAAGGGTTAGCACAAGCGATTATTAATAATGAAGTTCCTGAAACGTTACGTGGGAAGCGCGTTATGACATTAGATATGGGTACGGTTGTAGCAGGGACGAAATACCGTGGGGAATTTGAAGATCGTCTGAAAAAAGTGATGGATGAAATTCGTCAAGCACAAAATGTCATTTTATTTATTGATGAGCTTCATACTCTTATTGGGGCAGGTGGAGCAGAAGGGGCGATCGACGCTTCAAACATTTTAAAGCCGTCCCTTGCTCGTGGAGAACTACAGTGTATCGGGGCAACAACATTAGATGAATATCGTAAGTACATTGAAAAGGATGCAGCGCTGGAGCGTCGTTTTCAGCCTATTCAAGTGAATGAACCTACACTTGATGAGTCTATTCAAATTTTAAAAGGGTTACGAGATCGGTATGAGGCCCACCACCGTGTAACTATAACAGATGATGCTATTGAAGAAGCGGTTAAGTTATCAGATCGATATATTTCAGATCGATTCTTACCAGATAAGGCGATCGATTTAATTGATGAAGCAGGTTCTAAGGTGCGACTTCGTTCGTATACAGCTCCACCAAATTTAAAGGAGCTTGAACAACGTTTAGAGGAAACACGTAAAGAAAAGGATGCAGCTGTTCAAAGCCAAGAGTTTGAAAAAGCAGCGTCATTGCGTGATTCAGAGCAACGTTTACGTGAAGAATTAGATGAAATGAAGAATGAGTGGAAAAAGAAGCAAGGTCAGGAAGCAACGGAAGTGACAGTGGATGACATTGCCCAAGTTGTTGCAAGTTGGACGGGAATCCCAGTATCAAAGCTAGCAGAAGAGGAAGCAGATCGCCTACTTAAGATGGAAGAAATCCTACATGAACGTATCGTTGGTCAGGAAGAAGCAGTTGATTCGATTTCAAAAGCGATTCGACGAGCAAGAGCTGGATTAAAGGATCCAAAACGCCCAATTGGTTCGTTCATTTTCTTAGGACCAACAGGTGTAGGTAAAACAGAGCTAGCTCGAGCTGTTGCGGAAACGTTATTCGGTGATGAGGATTCCGTTATTCGAGTAGATATGTCTGAATATATGGAGAAGCATGCGACAAGTCGGTTAGTCGGATCACCGCCAGGGTATGTTGGTCATGACGATGGCGGTCAGTTAACAGAAAAGGTTCGTAGAAAGCCGTACTCAGTTATCTTACTCGACGAAATTGAAAAGGCTCATCCAGAGGTTTTTAATATTTTGTTACAAGTATTAGAGGATGGACGTTTAACGGACTCAAAAGGGCGTTCAGTGGATTTCCGTAATACCGTTATTATCATGACGTCCAACGTTGGAGCAAGCACCTTACGAAAAAATAAATTCTTAGGTTTTGCTGTTGACGGTGACAATCAAGAGTATTCGGATATGAAGAGCAAAGTGATGGATGAGCTAAAACGTAGCTTCCGTCCAGAGTTTTTAAACCGTATTGATGAGTTAATCGTATTCCACTCATTAGAGAAGAAGCATATTCGTGAAATTATCACTTTAATGGCTGATCAGTTGAAAAAACGCTTGAAAGAGCAAGGAATTGAATTTGAATTAACAGAAGCTGCAAAGGATAAGATTACAGACTTAGGCTATGATCCAGAATATGGAGCGCGCCCGTTACGTCGCGCACTACAAAAGCAAGTCGAGGATCGTTTATCTGAAGAACTTCTTAAAGGAACGATTGTAAAAGGACAAAAAGCAATTATTGATGTAAAAGATGATGAGCTGTTTGTTCAAACAATAGAAGACGTGCACGTGTAATAAAAAAGAAGGGCACTGAAAAAGTTGGATTTTCAACTTTTTTGGTGCCCTTTTAAAAAGTGGTGTACTTACGATTTATATCACCCCATAATGCTTTTTGGTCATATCAATGAATGCAGACAATGGAGCGGTAAGTGTTTTATCGTTATGCCATGCAAGCTGAGTATAGATATCTCTCACTTGTCCTATCCATATGATCTCTGAAACGGTTCCTTGATCAAGCTCTTTTTCGATCGTCATTCTAGGTATGAGGGCTACTCCTAATCCGGCGACAACGCACTGCTTTAATGCTTCAATACTAACAAATTCGATTTTGTCCAATGGATCAAGCTTTGAAAGAGAAAAGAAATCCTCTAGCGCACTGCGGTATGAGCAACCGGTTTCAGTAAGAAGCAATGTTTCTTTTGCGAGGTCTTCAGGTGTAACATATTCCTTTTGAGCGATCTGATGCTCAGGTGACGCGACAAGCACTAAATCTTCTTTGATCAAGGGCATAATTGTAAAATTTTCGTTTTCAATAAGGGAATCCATGATAAATGCAATATCTAATTTTCCATGGATGAGGTCTTCTCTACCAGCCTCATTAGAATGAACCGGTTTAAAGACCATCCTTACTTGGGGAAAGGACTTTTTAAATGTTTTTAAGATCGGGGGAAGACGATAGGTACACTGGCTTTCTTGAGCGCCGATGATGAGAGTACCAGAAACTTTACTATGGTTTTCTACAACGATTTTTGCTTGATGTGAGAGTGTCACGATGTTTTCTGCATAGTCTTTAAAGAGCTCTCCTGCTTCTGTTAATATAATTCGTTTTCCTAAACGTTCGAATAGCGGGCTTCCTAGTTCTTTTTCCAATGTTTTAATTTGTGCTGTCACACTCGATTGGGCAAAGTTTAGTTTCTTAGCAGTTTTTGTAAAGTTTAAACTTTCTGAAGCATCTATAAACGTAATCAATTGCTTGATTTCCATATTTCCCTCCTTTTAAATCGTAAATATCGATTGATCCAAACAAAATAATCAGCTTTAACGATTGTTAACTCCAGTATAGAATATAATTATAGTTCATTTCAACTAGAGCTATAGAAACGAGATCGTTAATCGGTATGAAGATTGAAGAAGTCATGATGATTGTGAAGGAGTGTGGAAATAGTGAGTGCGAAGTCCGTTTCAGTTAAACAAGGTGTAATGTTTCTTTTAGAAGAAGCTAATAGAAAAGGCTCTCTTAATAAAGCTAGATTAGAAAGTTATAAGAAGTCCTTGAATATTCTGATCGAGCTAGATCTTTTAGAAAAAGGTGAAGGAGACAGTTATTGTTTAAAGAAAGAGGTCATAAAGGAACTCTCTGCTTTATTCAAACGTATTTGCCCTGATAGTGAGGAAGATCTTTTAAAACTAAAGCCAAAGTATTATGTTTTATAAAAAAACGAAATGCCCTAGCTTCCATTTAAAGAGCTGGGGCGTTTCGTTTTTCTTTACATATAAAAAGTTATAAAGGTTTTCTTGAATAAAAATTGGTAATGTTTTTATCTTTTACATAGACTATAGAGTGACTATTTGAGCATGAGGGAGATCCGTCGTTTTTCTCTGAAAACTTTGCTACAATAAAGAGGAAGTGACCGTAAAGGAGAGAACGGCATGGCGAAAAAGAAAACAAAATTTGTTTGCCAAGAATGTGGGTATGAATCGGCGAAATGGATGGGGAAATGTCCTGGCTGTCAAGGCTGGAATACAATGGTCGAAGAGTTTGAACCGAGTGCGAAAAGCACCAGTCGAAGCTTTGTTACGTCAACGAGTACGGCAGGCTCAAAGCCGCAATCGATTATTTCCGTAAAAAGTGAGACAGAAGCTCGTATTAGTACAACGATGCTGGAGCTTGATCGAGTACTCGGGGGTGGCGTCGTGCCTGGATCACTTGTTTTAGTTGGTGGAGATCCTGGTATTGGAAAATCAACGTTACTTTTACAGTTAAGCTCGAAGCTTGCGGATGCCAAGCAACGAGTTCTATATATTTCTGGTGAGGAATCTGTTAAACAAACGAAGTTGCGTTCTGATCGATTAGGTGTGACTTCTTCTGATCTTTATGTATTAGCTGAAACGGATATATCGTTTATTGAGCGTGCTATCGATGAAGTTAAGCCGGCACTTGTGATCATTGACTCGATTCAAACGGTTTATCAAGAAGAGGTAACATCTGCACCTGGTAGTGTGGCACAAGTGAGAGAATGTACGGCAGCATGTATGCGCATTGCGAAAACAAAGGGGATTGCGATCTTTATTGTTGGTCACGTAACAAAACAAGGCTCGATTGCTGGTCCAAAGTTATTAGAGCATATGGTTGATTCGGTATTGTATTTTGAAGGTGAGCGTCACCATACATATCGCATATTACGCGCGGTGAAAAACCGTTTTGGCTCGACAAATGAGATGGGGATTTTTGAAATGAAGGAAAGTGGGTTAGAGGAAGTGTTAAACCCTTCTGAGATCTTTTTAGAAGAGAGGTCGGATGGAGCTGCTGGGTCGATTGTAGTGGCTTCAATGGAAGGAACAAGGCCCGTATTAGTGGAATTGCAAGCACTTATTTCGCCTACAAGCTTCGGAAACCCACGGCGAATGGCAACAGGAGTTGACCATAACCGTGTATCCTTGCTTATGGCTGTGCTTGAAAAGCGCGTGGGGCTCCTACTTCAAAATCAAGATGCTTACTTAAACGTTGCAGGGGGTATAAGGTTAGATGAACCGGCAATTGATTTAGCTATTGCATTAAGCATTGCTTCGAGCTTTCGTAATCAAGTAACAAGTCCGATGGATGTTGCCATCGGAGAGGTAGGTTTAACCGGTGAGATCAGACGGGTTTCAAGAATTGAGCAACGTGTGAACGAAGCTGCGAAACTAGGCTTTAAACGGGCCATTATTCCTGAAAAGAATTTAGGAGGCTGGACTTATCCAAGCAGCATACAGATTGTAGGCGTTCCAACTCTAGAAGAGGCGTTGGAAGTCGGACTAGGAGGATAGCTATGGCAGAAGCACAGAAAACAGAAGCATTTGTTCAGAATTTATTGAAATTTGTTGCACCTGGTACTCCATTGCGTTCAGGAATTGATAATGTGTTACGTGCCAAGACAGGTGGGCTGATTGTTGTAGGCTATAATAATGGAATGGTTCCGATTGTCGATGGAGGATTTTTTATTAACTCGGATTTTTCACCAGCTTATTTATATGAGCTAGCGAAAATGGATGGTGCGATCATTATTAGTGAAGATGCGAAGAAAATTTTGTATGCAAACACACAATTAGTACCTAACAATACGATTTCATCAAATGAAACGGGGATTCGTCATCGTACCGCTCAGCGAGTAGCGAAGCAAACGGGTCATTTAGTTATATCAATTTCTCAAAGGCGAAATGTCATTACACTCTACCAAGGCGATTATCGTTATTCATTACGAGATATTGGAGTCATTTTAACAAAGGCTAACCAAGCGATTCAGACGTTAGAGAAGTATAAGGTTGTTCTCGATCAAGGCGTTACTAATCTAGGGGCGCTTGAATTTGAACAGCTTGTGACATTACATGAGGTGACACAAGTTATTTATCGTATACAAATGGTATTACGTATAAAGCGAGAGATTATTAAGTATGTAAATGAATTAGGTAGTGAAGGTAGACTTGTCTCTATGCAATTAAATGAGCTAGTAGGAAATACCGAGAAGGAAACGCTCCTTTTATTAAAGGATTATGTGAAGGAGCAAGTAGATGATGTGGAGGAGGTTTCGAAGGAATTATCGAAGCTAGATTCAGAAGAATTGTTAGATGAACATGCGATTGTAAAAGTGCTAGGCTATCCGAAAAGTGTCAATATTCATGAATATTCTTTGTCACCACGTGGATATCGTATTTTAAACCGGATTCCGCGGTTGCCTGCTCCTATTATTGAAAATTTAATTGATAAATATGGCAATTTATCAAATATTATGTTCGCGAGCATGGAAGAATTAGATGAAGTGGAAGGAATTGGAGAACCGAGAGCGAAAATGATAAAGGAAGGATTAAACCGAATTCAAGAGCAGTTATTTATTGATCGACATATTTAAACATAATGATACGAATGCGGAATAATTCTCATAATTTATGTGAAATCCAGTTTGATAGGTTTTAAAACGGAAATCTTGTCTATACTAGTAGGAGGAGGTGAATATGGATGTTAAAAAGGATGGTGCAGCTTTTCTTTTTGATTGCTGGTGGAACTATTGGATTTTTATTTATTCCAGATCTTATCCATATTTTAAATGTTGGCGAAATGCCTAGTTGGTTATTGCACCCATATGCAGGGGCTGTCATTGGAGCAGTATTATTTTATGTCTTAACGTTTTGGTTGGCGGATTATATCGTTGATTTTATGAAGCTAATGGAAGAAGCGATCGTCAAAGCGCCAATAACAGATGTCTTATTTGGATCGATGGGATTAATTATCGGATTAATTGTCGCTTACTTGATTACAATTCCCTTAAATGCTATTAATTTACCTGTTTTCAGTACCGTATTACCGATTTTTGTGACGATTTTCCTTGGTTATTTTGGTTTTCAGATTGGCTTCAAAAAGCGTGATGAACTTATTAATTTATTTACCATTACAAGGAATTTAGGTAAGAAAAAAGAGGAAGAAGCTAGCGCAGAAGGGAAGCACCTGAAAATATTAGATACAAGTGTGATTATAGATGGACGTATTGCTGATATTTGTAAGACAGGGTTTCTAGAAGGCACATTAGTGATTCCTGGTTTTGTGCTTGAAGAACTTCAGCATATTGCCGATTCTTCAGATGTTTTAAAACGCAATAGAGGCCGAAGAGGGTTGGATATTCTAAATAAGATTCAAAAGGAGCTACCTATTGCAGTTGAAATATATGAAGGCGACTTTGAGGATATTGCTGAAGTCGATAGTAAGCTAGTGAAGCTCGCTAAATTACTATCTGGTATGGTCGTAACAAATGATTTTAATTTAAACAAAGTATGCGAGCTTCAAGGTGTGTCCGTCTTAAATATTAATGACTTAGCAAATGCAGTTAAGCCAGTCGTGTTACCTGGTGAAGAGTTGACGATTCAAGTCATTAAAGATGGTAAGGAGCAGCATCAAGGTGTCGCTTATTTAGATGATGGAACGATGATCGTTGTTGAAGGTGGCCGTGATTATATCGGTAAGGACATTGAAGTCGTTGTGACAAGTGTGTTGCAAACAAGTGCAGGTCGTATGATATTTGCGAAGCCTAAATTACTTGAGAAAGCACTTTAAACGTTTGGTGGTTTTCCCCTTTTTGAATGACCTCGAAGCAATGAGTGCAGTCGCTACATCTTTTAAAATCCTGTGGTGAGTGGTTTTCCCGCCACTAGACGAGACGCGTAGCAAACGGAACCATTGTCACATTTTTTATTGCTTTTTTGAACAGGATATAAACAAATATCAAGCGTTGAGACTACAAATCAGATTAATGTACTTGAATATCATTGAGGACACTGAAAAAGGACAATTTAACTTTTTCGGTGTCCTCTTCTATGATTGCGAGGAGGAACGTGCTAAAATAAGAACGATTTGGGATGTGTTAGGGGCGAGTGAGATGAAATATAGCGTAGTCATTGTAGCGGCAGGGCAAGGAAAAAGAATGAAAGCAGGAAAAAATAAAATGCTGCTGGAGTTAAGAGGTGAACCACTTGTGATTCATACTCTTCGCTTGTTTGTTCATGATGACCAATGTGATGAGGTAGTTCTTGTTGTGAATGAACATGAAATAGAAGCTATGAAGAAACTCGTTGGAGTAGTTGAAATGAATAAGCCATGTAAAATCGTTGCAGGAGGTAAAGAACGCCAGCACAGTGTTAAGAACGGAATAGATCAATTGCGTCATAAAGGGATTGTGTTAGTGCATGACGGAGCGAGGCCGTTTGTTCGAAATGATGTTTTACAGAAGCTTGTTGCTCAAGCAAAGCAAAGTGGAGCAGCAACAACTGCTGTCGCTGTTAAAGATACAGTGAAAAGGGTTCAGCACCATCGAGTGGTTGAGACATTAAATCGCAGTGAGCTATGGGCGGTACAAACACCTCAAGCGTTTGAGGTTGTATTGCTACAGAAAGCACATGAGAAGGCAGAAGAAGAGGGTTTCTTTGGGACTGATGATTGTAGCTTAATTGAATGGTTAGGCCACGAGGTTGTGATTGTTGAAAGTGATTACCATAATATTAAGCTTACAACACCCGAAGATTTGCTTTTTGCTGAGGCGATTTTACAAGAAAGGGAGAGACATTTATGAGAATAGGACAAGGCTTTGATGTTCATCAGTTAGTGGAGGGTAGGCCACTTATTTTGGGAGGAATTGAAATTCCATATAAGCAAGGGTTACTTGGGCATTCAGATGCAGATGTATTACTTCATACGATTACAGATGCTGCTCTTGGAGCAATAGGTGAAGGTGATATTGGACGTCATTTTCCAGATACAGATATCGCGTATAAAGATGCTGATTCTGCGAAACTGTTAACCGATGTGTGGGAGCTTGTGAAGCAACGGGGCTATCAATTAGGAAATATTGATTGTACGATTATTGCTCAAAAACCGAAAATGTCCCCTTATATTGAACAGATTCGTGGCCGGATTGCTGAGCTGTTAGAAGCAGATGTTAGTCAAGTGAACGTAAAGGCAACAACAACAGAAAAGCTAGGGTTCACAGGACGAGGGGAAGGGATTGCTGCACAGGCTGTGATCTTATTAGTTACGTAACGAAAACTTGACCATTGCAGTGTAATTGGTGCTAAAATAGAACAATGAAGGCGAGCAGAGGCTCGAATACAGGAGGTATAATGAGGATGGGAAGCGAAGTAAGAGTAAGGTTTGCTCCGAGTCCAACTGGACATTTACATATTGGTGGTGCACGTTCCGCCCTTTTTAACTATTTATTTGCTAAAAGCCAAGGTGGGCAATTTATTTTACGAATTGAAGATACCGACCAAGCACGAAATGTAGAGGATGCAAAAGAAAAGCTTTTAGAAAGCTTAAAGTGGTTAGGAATTCAATGGGATGAAAGCATTGATGTTGGTGGAGAATATGGTCCTTATAGCTGTATGGAGCGTACTCATATTTATCAAGAATATCTTGAGCGGCTATTAAAGGAAGGGAAGGCGTATTACTGTTTTATGACGGAAGAGGAGCTTGAGGCGGAACGTGAGGAGCAACGCTCACGTGGAGAAACACCAAAGTATAGTGGGCGTGATCGTGATTTAACAGAGGAGCAGCGTAAGGACTATGAGGCAAAAGGATTAAAGCCAGTCATTCGCTTCCGTGTGCCTGAAGGACAAATCATCAAAATTGATGATGCGATACGCGGGGAGGTATCGTTTGAATCTGATGGAATCGGGGACTTTGTCATCGCACGAAAAGATGGTATTCCGATGTATAATTTTGCCGTTACAGTTGATGATCATTTAATGAAAATTTCTCATGTGATCCGTGGGGAGGAACACCTTTCTAATACACCTTTACAAGTATTATTATATGGAGCATTTGGATGGGAGGTGCCACGTTTTGCTCATGCCTCTTTAATCTTAAATGCTGACCGCCAGAAGATGAGCAAGCGGGATGAATCCATTATTCAATTCGTAGAACAATATAAGGATTTAGGTTATAAACAAGAAGCATTAGTCAATTTCTTGGCACTACTTGGCTGGTCTCCTGGTGGAGAAGAAGAAATCTTTACATTGGCGGAGCTAGAAGAAATCTTTTCATTAGAGCGAGTATCAAAGGCTCCAGCGATATTCGATACAGACAAATTAGCATGGATGAATAATCAATATTTAAAGGAAGCTGATCTTGATGAGGTTGTTGCTTTATCATTACCTCATTTAATTAAAGCAGGTAGACTTCCGGCTGATTTAAGTGAGGAACAACGTCATTGGGCTAGAGACCTTATTGCCCTGTACCAAGAACAGCTTCAATATGGATCAGAAATTGTTGAGTTGACGGAACTTTTCTTTAAGAAGGAAATTGAGTATAATGAAGACGCACAAGTCGTATTAGACGAAGAACAAGTTCCTGAGGTGCTCGCTCAATTTGCAAAAGAGCTAAGTAAGCTAGAGGAGTTTACGGCGCAAGATGTGAAGAGCGCGATTAAAGCAACGCAGAAAGCAACAGGACAAAAAGGGAAGAAGCTGTTTATGCCAATTCGTGTAGCAACGACAGGCTTAACGCACGGCAGGGATCTTCCAGAATCGATAGCACTTATTGGAAAAGATGTTATTTTGGCACGCTTAGAGCAATTACGTGCATAAGATGGAGCATTATCATAATGAAAAGCGATGAGAGGGAAAAGTAGGATGAAGAAAGCCTCACAGAGAGAACTACATGAGCTGAAAGTAGTTTAGGTAGACTTTTTTTGAACATGCACCCTTGAGCCTCTTTCTGAACGAATAATCTGTGTAGGAAAGAGCGTGTTGCGGCGTTATTCGCATAGAGATAACAGATTTTGATCTGTTAAACAGAGTGGAACCGCGTAAATAAAGCGCCTCTGTGCTATGACGAGCACAGAGGCGCTTATCTTTTTGTAGATAGAAATAGAAAATGAAGGAACGGAAAGGGGGAGATGAAGTTGAGGAGGATGATTCGAACATTGCTTAATGATGTTGATGTCGTTTTTGATCAGGATCCTGCAGCTAGAAGTAGAATGGAAGTCATATTCACTTATTCCGGCGTACATGCGATTTGGTCTCATCGGCTCGCTCATTGGCTCTGGAAACGACGTATCTTCTTTTTAGCACGGTTTATCTCACAAGTTAGTCGCTTTTTTACAGGCATTGAAATTCACCCTGGTGCTGTTATTGGCCAACGTGTGTTTATTGATCATGGTATGGGTGTAGTGATAGGGGAAACGTGTGAAATTGGCGATCATGTTACGATTTACCAAGGGGTGACTCTCGGTGGAACTGGAAAGGAAAAGGGCAAGCGTCACCCGACAATAGAAGATCATGTCTTAATTGCTTCAGGGGCAAAGGTACTCGGTTCGTTTACGATTGGTCAGCATTCTCGCATAGGTGCAGGCTCTGTTGTATTAAAGGAGGTCCCCCCTAAGTCCACAGTTGTTGGTATACCAGGGAAGATTGTTGTTCAGGATGGAATCAAGGTTGAACATGGTTTAAATCATCATCAACTTCCAGACCCGATCGCTGATAAGTTAAAGGAATTAGAAGAAGAAATAAAAGAATTGAAGGCTGCTTTGAAGGAGCAAGATCATTCGTAAAGAAGGAGGGAATTGAAGGATGTCGATACATCTTTATAATAGCTTAACGAAGAAAAAGGAGCGATTTGTTCCGTTAGAAGAAGGTAAGGTGAAAATGTATGTATGTGGGCCGACGGTTTATAACTACATTCATATTGGAAATGCCAGACCAGCGATTGTATACGATATGGTACGACGCTATTTAGAGTATCGAGGATATGAAGTTGAATTTATTTCCAATTTCACAGATGTTGATGATAAAATCATCCGTGCTGCTAAGGAAATGGGAGAGGATGTCTTCGCTGTTGCTAATCGTTTTATTGATGCCTACCATGATGATACGTGCGCACTTGGTGTGAGAGAAGCTGATGTCCATCCGAGAGTGACAGATACGATGCCTGAAATTATAACCTTTATTGAAGGGCTTGTTGAAAAAGGTTATGCATATGAAGCTGATGGAGATGTGTATTTTCGCACACGGAAATTTAAGGATTATGGGAAGCTGTCAGCTCAGCCTCTTGAAGAATTACGTTCGGGTGCAAGAATTGAAGTTGACTCTCGTAAAGAGGACTCGTTAGACTTTGTTTTATGGAAAGCGGCGAAGCAAGGTGAGATTTCCTGGGAAAGTCCGTGGGGGAACGGACGTCCTGGCTGGCATATTGAGTGCTCAGCAATGGTCAAAAAATATTTAGGTGATACGATTGATATACATGCAGGGGGGCAAGATTTAACATTTCCTCACCATGAAAATGAGATTGCTCAAACTGAGGCTTTGACGGAAAAGCCAATGGCAAAATATTGGCTCCATAATGGATTTATAAATATTGATAATGAGAAAATGTCGAAATCGTTAGGAAACTTCGTATTGGCAAAAGATATTATTCAACAGCATTCGGCAGAAGTTGTCCGTTTCTTTATGTTAACGGCACACTATCGTAGTCCAATTAATTTTAGCGATGAGCTTCTTGAAGGAGCGAAGAATGGTCTCGAACGATTGAAAACGGCTGTTTCGGCGATTGGTCATCGTCTTGAAAAATCAGCTGACTTAGGAGATCGAGGAGACTGGATTGAAAAAATTGATCAGTTGAAACAACGTTTTATTGTAGAGATGGATGATGATTTTAATAGTGCTAACGCCATTTCAATTATGTTTGATTTAGCTAAAGAAGCCAATCGTTATTTACGTGAGGAACAGACGTCAAAGGAAATTCTTTCACGCTTTTTTGAGCAATTGAAGGAGTTTGCTGATGTACTAGGACTCTCTTTACAAGATCAGAGTGAATTATTGGATTCTGAAATTGAGGAGCTTATTGAAAAGCGTAACAGAGCGAGAAAGGAAAAGGATTTCTCATTAGCAGATGAAATACGTGATCAATTAAAGGAACAAGGGATTATTCTTGAGGATACACCTCAAGGGGTTCGTTGGAAGAGAGGCTAATCGATTTATGAAAATTATTGATCCTACCATTGATTTGACACAAGTAAATGCCTTGGCCCTAGCATATATGGGGGATAGCGTCCTTGATATGTATGTTCGCTATTTCCTCATCGCTAAGGGGAAGGTTCGACCACATCAATTACACGTAGAGGCGACGAAATATGTATCAGCTAAGGCGCAGGCGAACGCTGTCCGCTATCTTATCGATGAGGAATTTCTAACAGAGCAGGAAATGGCCGTTTTTAAGAGGGGCCGCAATGCAAAGTCTGGAACAATACCAAAGAATACTGATTTAAACACGTATCGCTATTCGACAGGGTTCGAAGCGGTACTCGGATTTTTGTATTTCCAGGGGAATAATGAACGGTTAGATAAGCTGATGATAAAAGCCATTTACTTTATTGAAAATGAAAGGAAAGGAGGCTAGGTGATGAGTCAGGAATTCATTTATGGAAAAAACCCTGTTATTGAAGCGTTAAAGTCTGGACATGCCATTAATAAAATTTGGATTGCAGAAGGATCACAAAAGGGACAAATGACAAAGGTTATCCAATTAGCAAAGGAAAAGGGTGTTTTAATTCAAAGTGCACCGAAGAGAAAGCTGGATCAGCTTGTTCAAGTTGATCAGCATCAAGGTGTCGTTGCGTCTGTGGCTGCCTATGAATACGCCGAGATTGATGATTTGTTTAACCGTGCAAACAAACAAGGTGAGGAACCCTTCTTCCTCATATTAGATGAAATAGAGGATCCGCATAACCTTGGCTCAATATTAAGGACAGCAGATGCTGTCGGAGCGCATGGAGTGATTATTCCTAAAAGGCGGGCGGTAGGTTTAACGCAAACCGTTGCAAAGGCATCTGCTGGTGCGATTGAATATATTCCGGTTGTGCGTGTGACTAATATCGCTCGGACAATGGAAGAGTTGAAAAAACTGGGCTTGTGGTTTGTTGGAACAGATGCAAAAGGGCAAGAGGATTACCGACAAGCGTCGTATGATATGCCAATTGGATTAGTCATTGGAAGTGAAGGCAAAGGGATAAGTCGATTAGTGAAGGAAAAGTGTGATTTCCTTGTGCAAATCCCAATGGCTGGTCGCGTCACTTCACTTAATGCATCTGTAGCAGCAAGCTTACTCATGTACGAAGTATATCGAAATCGCCACGAGCTAGGAAGAACGTGAGGACATGAAAGACATTTTATTAGTGGATGGCTACAACATGATTGGTGCATGGCCGAAGTTGAGTGATATGAAAGAGAAAGACTTTGAATTAGCACGTGATTGCCTTGTAGAAATGATGGCTGAGTATCAAGCATTTACAGGGTTTAAGGTTTACGTTGTTTTTGATGCTCATATGGTTGAGGGAATTGGAAAGACGTATCATAACTTTCGAGTTGATGTGATATACACAAGGAAAAATGAGACGGCTGATGAGCGCATTGAAAAGCTCGTTCATCAGCTTAAGCGGATCGATACGAGGATCCATGTGGCGACATCTGATTTTACAGAGCAGTCATTAATATTTGGTAGTGGGGCCTTGCGAAAATCAGCCCGTGAATTACTTATTGAAATTGAGTCAACAGAGAAAGGGATTGACAAAGAAGTACAAAATACTCGAAAACAACAGCGTTCGACAAACTTGCAATTAAAAGATGAAATTTTAGAAATTTTTGAAAAATGGCGTCGAGAGCGCTAAACAAAGGTTGACCGACTGGAAATATGTACTATATAATGTTTATAAAATTTCAATCAGAGCTGAGGTCGGAGGGGTTGTAAGTGGATATGAGCCTTCAAAGAACAGACGTAACGCCTATTTATGACAAGATTGATGATGATGCTTTAGTTTTATATGTTCGAAATGGTGATAGTGTAGCATTAGAATATTTAATTGATAAGTATAAAAATTTTGTTCGCGCAAAGGCTAGATCGTATTTTCTCATTGGTGCAGATCATGAGGACATTGTTCAAGAAGGGATGATTGGCCTCTATAAGGCTGTAAGGGATTTTAACGGCGATAAGTTGTCTTCTTTTAAAGCGTTTGCAGAGTTGTGTATTACTAGGCAAATTATTACAGCTATTAAGACGGCTACTCGTCAGAAGCACATTCCGCTAAACTCATACGTATCGTTGGACAAGCCTCTATATGATGAGGAATCTGAACGGACATTACTGGATGTTATATGTGGAACGAAAGTAACAGATCCGGAAGAGCTATTAATAAACCAAGAAGAATTTCAAGATATTGAACTTAAGATGGGCGAGCTGTTAAGCGATTTAGAAAGACAAGTGCTTATGCTCTATTTAGATGGACGCACATATCAGGAGATTTCCGTTGATTTAAATAGGCATGTGAAATCGATTGATAATGCCCTTCAACGTGTAAAGCGTAAGCTAGAACGATATGTTGAATTGAGAGGAGTATCACTTGCATAAGATTTTATTAAGAGGATACTGTTCGAATGAAAGGTACTGAAATAGTATAAATGAAGAGGCCACTTAAAAAGCACAAATTTTCAGTCGCATCGTTCGTAAGTATCCTCTTTTCATAATTCAAGAATAGAAAAAGGAGCGGTTCCTTTTGATCCATAAAACGATCACGATTCAAACGAAGCATACGGAAGTCCCCTTATATACATATTTTCTCAACCAATCACCTGAGATTGATCCAGAAAGAAAGCGGCCAATCGTTATCGTTTGTCCTGGTGGAGGTTATGAACGTACTTCAGACCGAGAGGCTGAACCAGTGGCCATTAAGTTTAATGCAATGGGGTTTCATGCGTGTGTCCTTAGATATAGTGTTAAACCCGCTCCGTTTCCAACATCATTAATTGAACTAGCCAAAGCAGTTGCCCTTATTAGGGAGAACGCAACAGAATGGAATGTGGACACGAGTAAAATTATTGTCGCTGGTTTTTCTGCTGGCGGACATTTAGCAGCAAGCTTGGGTGTATTTTGGAGGGAGTCTTTTCTCGCTGAATCATTAGGTGTATCGAGTGATGAACTGAAACCTAATGGCTTGTTGTTAAGTTATCCTGTTATTTCGTCTACAGAATATGCGCATAAAGGGTCATTTCGTGCATTATTAGGAGATAACTATAAAGAACTTTTATCTCAAGTTTCATTAGAAAATCATGTTACGGCACATACTCCGCCAACTTTTTTATGGCACACATATACGGATGAAGCAGTGCCTGTTCAAAATAGTTTCTTGTTTGCACAAGCCTTGTTAGAGTATCAAGTCCCGTTAGAGATGCATATTTATCCACGAGGAATACACGGACTATCACTTGGTACTGAAGAAACAAAGGCTTACAATAATCAAGCGACTGTTCAGGATGAAGTCGCAAATTGGATTGATATGGCTGGTGAGTGGATTAGAGGCATGTAATCTATATGGCCGCTGAATGAATAGGACAGAAGTGGTAAAAAAGGTCGCAATGATCTTACCACTTCTTTTTTTGAATGATAAGAAAGTATAAAATTGTTAGACGCTTCATCAAGGAGGAAGTAGGTGGTATGACGGCATTGAGCAGGGCTTTGGAAAATCAACCATTTTAATTAAGCGCTTTCAAATATGTAAATTGACATTGTAGGTGGTTTATACTAGAATGAAATAGTATGTATGTTAGAAGGTGATGGTGCAAAGTGCGAACAAAGGTTGTACTAGCTTGCGAGAATTGTCATTCGAGAAATTACACAACACAAAAGAATACGCAAACCAAACCAAACCGCATTGAGGCGAGGAAGTTCTGTAAGACTTGTCAAGAGCACACCCTTCATCGTGAGACGAAGTAATGGAGCGGTTCTTTTTTATGAGCGGAAATGAACCTGCCTGTTTGATGGACAAGTTATTGCTTGATTTGTCCGAATAGATTTTGGCTCGTTTGTCTATATTGAATTGTGCTGGAGGTGTCTGTCATGGCTGACGGAGAAAAGAAAGGGATTGGCAACTTTTTTAGAGGTGTTGTAGCAGAGATGAAGCGCGTATCTTGGCCGACACGTAAGGAGTTAACACGGTACACGTGGGTTGTTATTGGTACAGTTATCTTTATTTCTATTTATTTCTTTGTAGTAGATTTAGGAATTTCTGAACTAGTTCGCCTCCTACTCGGTTAATGTTGGTTGATTTTGGTGAAACTGCTAAAATAGAGAGGAGGGAAGGGCATAATTGTCCGATTAATTGTGGAGAAAAATTGGTATGTAGTACATACGTACTCTGGTTATGAAAATAAGGTGAAGACAAATTTAGAAAAACGTGTCGAGTCGATGGAAATGGCAGATAAGATTTTCCGCGTGCTTGTTCCTGTCGAAGAAGAGACGGAAACGAAAAATGGAAAGAGTAAGACGGTTACCAAAAAGGTCTTTCCTGGTTACGTTATTGTAGAAATGATTATGACTGATGACTCATGGTATGTTGTTCGTAATACACCTGGAGTGACTGGATTTGTTGGGTCTTCGGGTGCAGGTTCTAAGCCAACAGCGCTTCTGCCTGAGGAAGCTGAAGTGATCTTGAAACAAATGGGTGTCGAGCAACCTAAAGTAGAAGTTGATTTCGAGTTAAAGGAATCCGTCAAAGTTAAAGAAGGTCCTTTTGCCAACTTTATTGGGGTCATTGAAGAGATTCAGGACGAAAAGCAGAAATTGAAAGTTCATGTAAATATGTTTGGGCGCGAAACGCCTGTTGAGCTCGAATTCAACCAAGTTGAAAAGATTTAAGAAATAACTTGATATCTTTCTCTGGAAGTGATAGAATCTTCATGGTTGACATTGGTTTATTACATGAGCCACCGGGTGCATGAATGCATCCGTTTTTTGAGTGGGAGGGTATGAGAATACGTACCCGATAACCACATCACGGACTAAGGAGGTGTGTCACGTGGCTAAAAAGGTTATTAAAATGGTAAAGTTACAAATCCCTGCTGGGAAAGCTAATCCAGCGCCACCAGTTGGTCCTGCATTAGGTCAAGCAGGTGTAAATATCATGGGTTTCTGTAAAGAATTTAACGCGCGTACTTCAGATCAAGCGGGTCTTATTATTCCTGTTGAGATCACAGTGTTTGAAGATCGTTCGTTTACATTCATCACAAAAACTCCGCCGGCAGCGGTTCTACTTAAAAAAGCTGCTGGGATTGATTCAGGTTCTGGTGAGCCGAACAAAACAAAGGTTGCTACATTAAAGCGTGATAAAGTACGCGAAATCGCTGAGACAAAGATGCCTGATTTAAACGCTGCAAACGTTGAGTCTGCAATGCGTATGGTTGAAGGTACAGCACGTAGCATGGGAATTGTGATTGAAGATTAATTAGTTTGATGAGATTCGCTAGCGTGAGGTTGCAACCAGTTGGTTCGCAACCTTTCATAGTGGGAGGTAACTACCGCTAAAACCACATTCGAGGAGGAAATAAACATGGCTAAGGGAAGTAAGAAGTATACAGATGCTCTTAAGCTTGTAGATCGTGATACAGCGTACCAAGTAGAAGAAGCAATTGAATTAGTGAAAAAGACGTCTACGGCTAAGTTCGATGAAACAGTTGAAGTGGCTGTTCGACTTGGTGTAGATCCGAAGAAAGCAGATCAACAAATTCGTGGAGCTGTTGTCCTTCCAAACGGAACAGGAAAAACGCAACGCGTATTAGTATTTGCTAAAGGTGAAAAGGCGAAAGAGGCAGAAGCAGCTGGTGCAGATTTCGTAGGAGAAGAGGATTTAATCAATAAGATCAACCAAGGTTGGTTTGACTTTGATGTAATCGTAGCGACTCCAGATATGATGGCGCAAGTTGGTAAGCTAGGCCGTGTGTTGGGGCCGAAAGGTTTAATGCCGAACCCTAAGACTGGTACGGTAACATTTGATGTTTCTAAGGCTGTTAATGAGATCAAAGCGGGTAAGGTTGAATACCGTGTTGATAAAGCCGGAAACATACATGTTCCGATTGGTAAAGTTTCATTTGAATCTGAGAAGCTTGTTGAAAACTTCACGACAATCATTGAAACGTTAGTAAAAGCAAAGCCGTCAGCGTCTAAAGGGACTTACATGAAAAATGTTGCGGTCGCTTCAACAATGGGACCAGGTGTGCGTGTGAACGCAACAGCGTTTTCAAAATAAAGATTGACTTCATTCAGTCGTGTCTGTATACTAATTAAGGTGTCATAACAGACGCGTTAAAATTTAAAAGTCATACCGTAGACAGTAGGAGTGCTTAGCACTTAATTACCTACCGAGGTAAGCAATAGATGCAGATAATAAAACTGTGTTTGTGTGCCCTCATGTCTACATGAGGGCACTTTTTATGCTTGAACGGTATAGGACAGCATAATAGGAGGTGTAAGGATGAGTGTATTAGAACAGAAGAAACAGGTTGTTTCAACGATTGCGACTAAGCTTCGTGATAGTAAAGCGACGGTTGTTGTTGATTACCGTGGTCTTAATGTTGCAGAAGTGACTGAGCTACGTAAACAACTGCGTGAAGCTGGAGTAGAATTTAAAGTATATAAGAATTCATTGGCTCGTCGTGCGACAGCTGAAGCTGGACTTACAGAGCTTGATGAGCAATTAGTTGGTCCGACTGCGATTGCTTTTAGTGAAGACGATGTTATTGCTCCGGCGAAAGTGTTAAACAACTTTGCTAAAGAACATGAAGCTTTAGAAATTAAAGCGGGTGTTCTTGAAGGTCAGGTTGTATCAGTAGCTGAAGTGAAGGCTCTTGCTGAACTTCCATCAAGAGAAGGCCTTCTTTCTATGCTTGCAAATGTACTACAAGCTCCGGTTCGCAGCTTCGCATTGGCTACAAAGGCCGTTGCCGAGCAAAAGGAAGAACAAGGCGCTTAATAGTGCGTAATGAAATGCGATTATTAATCGTATAGCTCGATTCGAAATAAAACCAAAAAATAGGAGGATTTAAATCATGAGTAAAGAACAAATCATTGAAGCGATTAAAGAAATGTCAGTATTAGAACTTAACGACCTAGTTAAAGCAATTGAAGAAGAATTTGGTGTAACAGCAGCAGCTCCTGTAGCTGTAGCAGCAGCTGGCGGAGACGCTGGCGCAGCTGAGCAAACTGAGTTTGACGTTGTTCTTGAAGCAGCTGGTGGTTCTAAGATCAATGTTATCAAAGTTGTTCGTGAGCTTACTGGTCTTGGTCTTAAAGAAGCGAAGGCACTTGTTGATGGTGCTCCAGCTCCAATTAAAGAAGGCGTTGCGAAAGAAGAAGCGGAAGAAGCGAAAGCTAAGCTTGAAGAAGCTGGTGCTTCAGTAGAAGTTAAGTAAGTTTAATGCTGATATGAAAAAGACTCGCATTTGCGAGTCTTTTTCAATATAATCAGCTTCAATATTCAAGAAAGGGATGCTAAGACCAACAAACGTTTTTAGCTGAAATTCTGAGCAGTAGGGAAGAGGCTTTTGTCCCAGCACCTTTTCTAAAACGAAGGAGGATATGCGAACATTGTCAGAGCATTATTATAGTGAGAAGCCGACTGTCGATAGTGATGCGAAGGAATGGTCGGTCAATTTAAATGGTGAAAACTTTCTATTTGCGTCTGATCGAGGTGTCTTTTCGAAAGAAGGGATCGATTTTGGAAGTCGGTTATTAATTGAAACATTTGAGCTGCCGTCAGTTCCAGGTGGTATTGTTGATGTAGGTTGTGGGTATGGACCGATTGGAATTTCAGTTGCGTCCATGGACTCCTCAAGGGTGGTTCATATGGTTGATATGAATGAAAGAGCGCTTGCTCTAGCTAAGCATAATGCCAAACGCAATCAATGTGAAAATGTTGAGGTTTACAAAAGTGATTGTCTTGCGCAGGTTAAGGGCACTTTCGCTGCTATTGTGACAAACCCGCCGATACGCGCAGGGAAAAAGGTGGTTCATACCATTTTTGAACAGGCATCAACATCTCTTATCGAACAAGGTGAGTTATGGGTTGTTATTCAAAAAAAGCAAGGAGCTCCTTCTGCAATTGAACGTTTAAAACAATTATTTAATTCAGTGGAAGTTACCGTAAAGAAAAAAGGTTACTTTGTTTTATTAGCAAAAAAAGTTTGACCTGACTTGTCTTTTGTGATATTGTTATTTAATGCGTATAACTACCTATTTTTAGATCAAATCGTTCAAGAAAGTCAAGACTTTTTTGATGAATAGACTTGGATAAATGTGGTTATACTGGAGTAATCGTAGGGAAACGTACATAATCGTGTGTGCGCATTTTTGTGTGAATCTTAAAAATCATTCATTTCCCTTCATTATATTATGTAATTGAAGATGAAGAGATATGATTGTTTTTAGATACTATAACGCCAGATTTGAGGGGTGAATCAGTTGACAGGTCAACTAGTTCAGTATGGACGCCACCGCCAGCGAAGAAGTTATGCAAGAATTAATGAAGTGTTGGAGCTGCCGAATTTAATTGAGATTCAAACAGCATCCTATCAGTGGTTTCTTGATGAGGGATTAAGGGAAATGTTCCAAGATATTTCTCCTATTCAAGACTTCACAGGGAATTTAGTCCTAGAATTTATTGACTATAGTCTTGGAGAGCCGAAGTATCCAGTCGATGAATCAAAAGAACGTGATGTCACTTATGCAGCACCATTACGAGTGAAGGTTCGATTGATTAATAAGGAGACTGGAGAGGTCAAGGAACAGGAAGTCTTTATGGGAGATTTTCCATTAATGACTGAGACGGGTACGTTTGTTATAAATGGAGCAGAACGTGTCATTGTTTCACAGCTTGTTCGTTCGCCAAGTGTTTACTACAGTCAAAAAACGGACAAAAACGGTAAAAAAGGTTTTACGGCAACTGTTATTCCGAATCGTGGGGCATGGTTAGAGCTTGAAACAGATGCGAAAGATATCGTTTACGTTCGAATTGATCGTACGCGAAAGGTACCTGTTACAGTTCTATTGCGTGCGTTAGGTTTTGGATCTGATCAAGAGATCATTGATTTATTAGGGGAAGATGAGTATCTTCGTAATTCGTTGGAAAAGGATAATACAGACGGGACAGAAAAGGCACTTTTAGAAATTTATGAGCGCCTTCGTCCAGGTGAACCGCCAACTGTTGAGAATGCGAAGAGCTTACTTGATTCGCGTTTCTTTGACCCTAAAAGATATGATTTAGCTAATGTTGGTCGCTATAAAATCAACAAAAAGCTTCATATAAAGAACCGCTTATTTAACCAGCGCCTAGCAGAAACACTGATTGACCCTGAAACAGGTGAAGTGATTGCTGAAGAAGGCACGTTATTAGATCGACGTACGTTAGATCGCGTACTTCCTTATCTTGAAAATAACGTAGGCTTCCGTCGAGTTCGCGCTTCGGGTGGAGTTGTTGAGGATGCTGAGATTGATATTCAATCAATCTTAATTTATGCACCAGATGATCAAGATGGAGAGAATACCATTCGTGTTATTGGTAATGGATTAGTAGAGCGTGAAGTGAAGCATATTACACCTTCAGATATTATCGCTTCTATCAACTATTTCTTTAATTTATTACACAGTGTCGGTGATACAGATGACATTGATCATTTAGGAAACCGCAGGCTGCGTTCAGTTGGAGAGCTTTTACAAAACCAATTCCGTATTGGTTTATCACGTATGGAGCGTGTTGTTCGTGAAAGGATGTCCATTCAAGATCCTAACATGATCACACCACAAGCGCTTATTAATATTCGTCCGGTCATTGCTTCTATTAAGGAGTTCTTTGGTAGCTCACAGTTGTCTCAGTTTATGGATCAAACGAATCCATTGGCAGAGTTAACTCATAAGCGTCGTCTTTCAGCGCTAGGACCAGGTGGACTGACTCGTGAACGTGCTGGTTTTGAAGTGCGTGACGTTCACTACTCCCACTATGGCCGTATGTGTCCGATTGAAACGCCAGAGGGCCCTAATATTGGTCTTATTAACTCATTATCTTCTTACGCTAAGGTGAATGAGTTTGGGTTTATGGAAACTCCTTACCGTCGTGTAGACCCTGAGACGGGTAAAGTGACCGATCAGATCGACTACTTAACGGCTGATGAAGAAGATAACTACGTTGTTGCACAGGCAAACGCCATCTTAAAAGAAGATGGGTCATTTGTGAATGATAATATTATTGCTCGTTTCCGTGGTGAAAATACAGTTGTTCCGCGTGAACGTATTGATTATATGGATGTATCACCAAAACAAGTTGTTTCAGCGGCGACGTCATGTATACCGTTCTTAGAAAACGATGACTCTAACCGAGCATTAATGGGAGCGAACATGCAACGTCAAGCGGTACCGTTGCTCGTTCCTGAAGCGCCGTTTGTTGGAACTGGTATGGAACACGTTTCAGCGAAAGATTCCGGTGCAGCAATCGTTTCGAAGACGAAGGGTATTGTTGAGCGAGTGACAGCTAAGGAAATTTTGGTACGTCAATTAGAGGTTGTGGATGGTCAAGAAGTCAAAGGTGATTTAGACAAATATCGATTACAAAAATTTGTCCGTTCGAATCAAGGTACTAGTTACAATCAACGCCCGATTGTTGCGGAAGGTAATGTCGTTGAGAAGCGTGAAATCTTAGCTGACGGTCCTTCGATGGAGCAAGGTGAAATGGCACTAGGACGTAATGTACTAGTTGGATTTATGACTTGGGAAGGGTACAACTATGAGGATGCCATTATTCTGAGTGAGCGTCTTGTGAAAGATGACGTTTATACATCTGTCCACATTGAAGAATATGAGTCAGAAGCACGAGATACAAAATTAGGTCCTGAGGAAATCACTCGTGATATTCCGAATGTTGGTGAAGATGCGTTAAGAAATCTTGATGAGCGTGGAATTATTCGTGTCGGTGCTGAGGTGAAGGATGGAGACATTCTTGTCGGTAAAGTAACGCCAAAAGGTGTAACGGAATTGACAGCTGAAGAGCGCTTATTACATGCAATCTTCGGTGAAAAGGCGCGTGAAGTACGTGATACTTCGCTTCGAGCACCTCATGGTGGCGATGGAATTGTCCTCGATGTGAAAATATTTAATCGTGAAGATGGCGATGAATTACCTCCGGGTGTGAATCAGCTTGTACGTGTTTATATCGTACAGAAACGTAAGATTCATGAAGGGGACAAAATGGCTGGACGTCACGGTAACAAAGGGGTTATATCACGAATTCTTCCTGAAGAAGATATGCCTTATTTACCAGATGGAACACCGATTGACATCATGTTAAACCCATTAGGGGTACCATCACGTATGAATATTGGGCAAGTACTTGAGCTTCACTTAGGTATGGCTGCAAGGAAACTCGGTATTCATGTTGCTTCACCAGTATTTGATGGTGCGAGTGAGGATGATGTGTGGAATACGTTAGAAGAAGCGGGTCTTGCTCGTGACGGTAAAACGATCCTTTATGATGGACGTACTGGTGATCCGTTTGATAACCGAGTGTCTGTTGGTATTATGTATATGATTAAATTGGCACACATGGTTGATGATAAGTTGCATGCTCGTTCTACAGGACCGTACTCACTCGTTACACAGCAGCCACTAGGTGGTAAAGCACAGTTCGGTGGACAGCGTTTTGGTGAGATGGAGGTTTGGGCGTTAGAAGCATATGGCGCTGCATACACTCTCCAAGAAATCTTAACGGTGAAATCAGATGATGTTGTTGGACGTGTAAAAACGTATGAAGCGATAGTTAAAGGCGAAAATGTTCCTGAGCCAGGTGTACCAGAGTCATTTAAAGTATTAATTAAAGAGCTTCAATCGTTAGGTATGGATGTGAAAATGCTCTCGAGCAATGAAGAGGAAATTGAAATGAGAGAGCTTGATGATGAAGACGATCATGCAAGCGAGAAGCTTAACCTGAATTTTGAATCAAGTGAATCGAGCGTTTAATGGACATTTTGGGGGCTAGTTAGGTAACTAGTTCCCAGAACTGTCTCATTCTCATTATAGTTGAATGATTGGCAATTGAATTGATCCGGAAACCAAAAGGGAGGTTAGCCCCTTGATAGATGTAAACAACTTCGAATATATGAAAATTGGTCTTGCTTCACCAAAGAAGATTCGTTCTTGGTCAAGAGGAGAAGTTAAAAAGCCAGAAACCATTAACTACCGTACTTTAAAGCCAGAGAAAGACGGGCTTTTCTGTGAGCGTATTTTTGGTCCGACAAAAGATTGGGAATGCCACTGCGGAAAGTATAAGCGTGTACGCTACAAAGGTGTTGTCTGTGACCGCTGTGGTGTGGAAGTAACACGAGCAAAGGTTCGTCGTGAGCGTATGGGTCATATTGAACTAGCTGCACCTGTATCGCATATTTGGTATTTCAAAGGAATACCAAGTCGTATGGGGTTAGTATTAGATATGTCTCCTCGTTCTTTAGAAGAAGTCATTTATTTTGCTTCGTATGTTGTCACAGATCCAGGTGATACAGCTCTCGAGAAGAAGCAGCTGCTATCAGAAAAGGAATATCGCGCGTACCGTGATAAATATGGTCGTTCATTTCAAGCTCAAATGGGCGCGGAAGCGATTCGTAAGCTACTTGCGGATATCGATCTTGAAAAAGAAGTTTCGTTATTGAAAGAGGAGCTTGTCACAGCACAAGGCCAACGTCGTACACGAGCGATTAAACGCTTAGAAGTATTAGAAGCATTCCGTAATTCAGGAAACGAACCATCATGGATGATTCTTGATGTGTTACCTGTCATTCCACCAGAGTTACGACCAATGGTTCAATTAGACGGTGGTCGATTTGCTACATCTGATTTAAATGATTTGTATCGTCGTGTTATTAATCGAAATAATCGATTAAAGCGTCTATTGGATCTAGGAGCACCTAATATTATTGTTCAAAATGAAAAGCGAATGCTCCAAGAAGCAGTTGATGCGTTAATTGATAACGGTCGTCGTGGTCGTCCGGTTACTGGACCTGGGAATCGTCCGTTGAAGTCTCTTTCCCATATGTTGAAAGGGAAGCAAGGTCGTTTCCGTCAAAACTTATTAGGGAAACGCGTTGACTATTCAGGTCGTTCGGTAATCGTTGTAGGACCGAACTTAAAGATGTACCAATGTGGTCTACCGAAGGAAATGGCACTTGAGCTCTTTAAGCCGTTTGTTATGAAGGAATTAGTCAGCAAAGGTTTAGCTCATAACATTAAGAGTGCTAAACGTAAAGTGGAGCGCGTCCATCCAGAAGTTTGGGATGTGCTTGAAGAAGTCATTCGTGAACATCCGGTTCTTTTGAATCGTGCACCTACATTACACCGTCTTGGTATTCAAGCGTTTGAACCAACATTAGTAGAAGGGCGTGCAATTAGATTACACCCTCTAGTATGTACAGCGTATAACGCTGACTTTGACGGGGATCAGATGGCTGTGCACGTACCGTTATCAGCAGAAGCGCAAGCTGAAGCTCGTATTTTAATGTTGGCTGCTCAGAATATTTTGAATCCGAAAGATGGGAAGCCAGTTGTTACGCCGTCACAGGATATGGTTTTAGGGAACTACTATTTAACGATGGAGCGTAAAGATGCCATTGGTGAGGGGTCTGTCTTTAAGGATACGAATGAAGCGTTGATTGCTTATCAGAATGGCTTTGTACATTTACACAGTCGTGTTGCTATCCCTGTTCAATCACTAGGGAAAACGACATTTAGAGATGATCAATATGATAAGTTGCTCTTAACAACGGTTGGAAAGCTGATCTTTAATGAGATCTTACCTGATTCGTTCCCGTATGTGAATGAGTCAACGTTGATGAATTTAGAAGTAGCAATACCTGATAAATATATTGTACCAAGCTCGACAGATGTGAAAAAGCACTTTGCTGAAAATGAATTAGTTGAACCGTTTAAGAAAGGCTTCCTAGGTCTTGTTATTGCTGAAGTATTTAAGAAGTTTGCGATTGCTGAAACGTCTAAAATGCTTGATCGTATGAAGGAGCTTGGGTTTAAATATTCTACGCGCGCAGGTATTACAGTAGGTGTCGCTGATATTGTTGTATTAGCTGAGAAGAAAGAAATTTTAGCTGATGCTGAAAAGAAAGTTGATAAAGTACAAAAGCAATTCCGTCGTGGTTTAATTACCGAAGAGGAACGCTATGATCGTGTCATTTCAATCTGGAGTGAAGCGAAGGATATTATTCAAAGTAAGCTAATGGGCACGTTGGATCGTAGTAACCCAATCTTTATGATGAGTGATTCAGGTGCACGTGGTAATGCCTCAAACTTCACACAGCTTGCAGGTATGCGTGGATTAATGGCGAATCCATCTGGACGAATTATTGAATTACCGATTAAATCAAGCTTCCGTGAAGGTTTAACGGTATTGGAATACTTTATCTCTACACATGGGGCGCGTAAAGGTCTGGCAGATACTGCGCTTAAGACTGCCGATTCAGGTTACTTAACACGTCGACTCGTTGATGTTGCTCAAGATGTCATCGTTCGTTCTGATGACTGTGGTACAGATCGTGGCTTAGAAGTGAAAGCTATTAAAGAAGGTAATGAAGTCATCGAAGACTTATATGACCGTTTAGTTGGTCGGGTTGCCTTTAAGACGGTTAAGCACCCAGAAACAGGTGAAGTATTAGTATCAAGAAATGAACTTATTCATGAGGACATTGCGAAACAAATCATTGAAGCTGATGTAGAAGAAGTAACGATTCGCTCTGTGTTTACTTGTGATACACGTCACGGTGTTTGTAAGAAGTGTTATGGGCGTAACTTAGCGACCGGCAGTGATGTCGAAGTAGGTGAGGCAGTCGGAATTATCGCTGCTCAATCAATCGGGGAACCAGGTACACAGCTTACAATGCGTACATTCCATACTGGTGGGGTTGCAGGAGACGATATTACACAAGGTCTTCCTCGTATCCAAGAATTGTTTGAAGCGCGTAACCCTAAAGGGCAGGCGGTTATTACTGAAATCGATGGAGAAATTATTGACTTCAAAGAAGGCGATAAGCGCGAAGTCGTTATTAAGAGTGAAATGGAAACGAAGAATTATGCGATCCCGTACGGTTCTAGGTTGAAAGTTACAGTTGGTGACTTCGTTCAAGCGGGTGAGCCTATTACAGAAGGTTCAATTGATCCGAAAGAGCTTCTGAAAGTAAAAGGTATGAATGGCGTTCAAGAGTATCTCTTAAGAGAAGTGCAAAAGGTTTATCGAATGCAAGGGGTAGAAATTGGTGACAAGCACGTAGAAGTGATGGTTCGTCAAATGCTACGTAAAGTACGTGTCGTTGACGCAGGTGAAACGGCTGTCCTACCAGGTTCGTTAATTGAGATTCAGCAATTTAACGATGAAAACAAAAAAGTGCTCCTTGATCGTAAGCGCCCTGCTACTGGGAAGCCAGTCTTGCTTGGTATTACAAAAGCATCTCTTGAAACAGACTCATTCTTATCTGCTGCTTCCTTCCAAGAAACAACTCGTGTCTTAACCGATGCAGCGATTAAAGGCAAGCGTGATGAGTTGTTAGGTCTGAAGGAAAATGTTATTATCGGAAAGCTTGTCCCAGCTGGGACAGGAATGAATCGTTATCGCAATTTAGCGATTCGCTCTAAGTACGATGAGGAACAGCCAGAAGTGGCGGAGGAATCCGTGGCTGAAGAAGCTCTAACGCACGAATAAATGTTGTTAAAGACCTTGTTGTTTAAAAAGCACCAAAAATGATGGCGAGGGCTCCGTTCTTTACTCGTCTTGTGGTGAGAAAAGCACTCACCACAAGACTTTAAAAGATGTAGCGACTACATTCATTGCTTAGAGGTCATTCAAAAAGGGGAAAAACGCTCTTTTTGAACAACCTCTAAAAGAAACGTTGACACTTGATGCATCAAAGTGTTAATATATCAAAGTGTGCCTGATAAACCTGTTGCTTTGGAGGATCATTCATGTCTTATGAAAAAGTTTTACAGGCTAGTAACCTAATTATAGGGACAAAACAAACCCTTAAGGCGCTTGATGATGGAATTGTTTCTGAAGTATTAATAGCAAAAGATGCGGAGTACCGTGTGATCTATAAGGTTGAGGCATTAGCTAAGGAGAAGCAGGTTCCATTAGTATATGTCGACTCGATGAAGCGACTTGGAAAGGCTGCTGACATCGAAGTCGGTGCAGCCACAGTAGCTCTAAGGAAATAAATATGTTTTTGCCAGACGGGGCCATCCGGATGGCAAAAACTTTCCTTTTGTCTAAAGATGATCCACCAGGATCAGTGGTCTTAATTCAGTATGAGAGAGGAGGAAAAAAGATGCCTACAATTAATCAGTTAATTCGTAAAGGTCGTGTAGCAAAGTCTAAGAAGTCTGACTCGCCAGCACTTAACAAAGGTTATAATAGTTTCAAAAAGTCTCAAACAAACCTTTCATCACCACAAAAGCGTGGGGTGTGTACGCGTGTTGGTACAATGACACCGAAGAAGCCAAACTCAGCTCTTCGTAAATATGCTCGTGTACGTTTAACGAACCAAATCGAAGTAACAGCATATATCCCAGGTATTGGTCACAACCTTCAAGAGCACAGCGTTGTTCTTATCCGTGGAGGACGTGTAAAAGACTTACCAGGGGTTCGTTACCATATTGTCCGTGGTGCGTTAGATACTGCTGGTGTTCAAGATCGTATGCAAGGTCGCTCTAAGTATGGTACGAAGCGTCCTAAGAAATAATAAATAAGAATGGAAAGGAGGGGGAATTATGCCTCGTAAAGGACCAGTCGCTCGTCGTGATGTATTACCTGATCCGATTTACAAATCTAAGCTTGTTACACGTCTTATTAACCGTATTATGGAAGATGGTAAGCGTGGTAAAGCACAAACGATTCTTTACAATGCATTTGAACTTGTGAAGGAACGTAGTGGTAATGATCCAATGGAAGTATTTGATCAAGCACTTAAAAACATTATGCCAGTTCTTGAAGTTAAGGCTCGTCGTGTTGGTGGTGCAAACTATCAAGTACCAATTGAGGTTAAGCCTGAACGTCGTACAACATTAGGTCTTCGTTGGTTAGTCAATTATTCACGTTTACGTGGAGAAAAGACGATGGAAGAACGTCTTGCTAATGAAATCCTTGATGCTGCGAACAACACAGGTGCTTCTGTTAAGAAGCGTGAAGATACTCATAAGATGGCAGAAGCGAACAAAGCATTCGCTCACTATCGTTGGTAAGATCAAACTATTAATAAACTTTGAATTAGGAAGGAGAAAGACATTATGGCAAGAGAGTTCTCCTTGAAAGATACGCGAAATATCGGGATCATGGCTCATATTGATGCTGGTAAAACAACAACTACAGAGCGTATTCTTTTCTATACTGGACGTATCCACAAAATTGGTGAAACTCACGAAGGTGCTTCTCAAATGGACTGGATGGCACAGGAGCAAGAGCGTGGTATCACGATCACTTCTGCTGCGACAACAGCACAATGGAAAGACCATCGTATTAATATCATTGATACTCCAGGGCACGTCGATTTTACAGTTGAAGTAGAACGTTCATTACGTGTATTAGATGGTGCTGTAGCGGTACTTGATGCTCAATCGGGTGTTGAGCCACAAACAGAAACGGTATGGCGTCAAGCGACAACATACGGAGTACCACGTGTCGTGTTCATTAACAAAATGGACAAAACAGGTGCTGATTTCCTTTATTCAGTAGGGACGCTTCGTGACCGACTTCAAGCAAATGCTCACCCAATCCAATTACCAATTGGAGCTGAAGATGAGTTTAATGGTATTATCGATTTAATTGATATGGTTGCGTACTTCTATGAAGATGACCTAGGTACTCGCACGGAAGCGAAAGAAATTCCTGATGAGTATAAGGACAAAGCGCAAGAATTACATGAGCAACTAGTCGAAGCAGTAGCTGAACTAGATGAAGAGCTCATGATGAAGTATTTAGAAGGTGAAGAACTAACAAAAGATGAATTAAAAGCAGCGATTCGTAAGGGTACGTGTAATGTAGAATTTTATCCAGTACTTTGTGGATCTGCATTTAAGAACAAAGGTGTTCAGTTAATGTTAGATGCTGTTCTTGATTATCTTCCATCACCTCTAGATGTACCAGCAATTAATGGTACAGTACCTGAAACAGAAGAAGAAGTAACTCGCGAACCTGGTGATGACCAACCTTTCTCTGCTTTAGCATTTAAGGTTATGACAGATCCATACGTTGGTAAGTTAACATTCTTCCGAGTATATTCAGGAACATTAGATTCAGGTTCATATGTAAAGAACTCTACTAAGGATAAGCGTGAACGTGTAGGTCGTATCCTACAAATGCATGCGAACTCTCGTGAAGAGATCTCTACTGTGTACTCTGGTGATATTGCAGCAGCAGTAGGTTTGAAAGACACATCTACTGGGGATACTCTATGTGATGAGAAGAATCTTGTTATTCTTGAATCTATGGAATTCCCTGAGCCTGTTATCTCACTATCTGTTGAGCCGAAATCAAAGGCTGACCAAGATAAGATGGGTATTGCATTAGCTAAGCTTGCTGAAGAGGATCCGACGTTCCATACTGAAACGAACGAAGAAACAGGTCAAACGATTATCTCTGGTATGGGTGAGCTTCACCTTGACATTATCGTTGACCGTATGAAGCGTGAGTTTAAAGTAGAAGCTAACGTTGGTGCTCCACAAGTATCGTATCGTGAGACAATTAGACAATCTGCTCAAGTAGAAGGAAAGTTCGTCCGTCAATCTGGTGGTCGTGGACAATTCGGTCACGTTTGGGTAGAGTTTTCTCCAAATGAAGAGGGAGCAGGCTTCGAATTCGAAAATGCGGTTGTCGGTGGATCGGTTCCTCGTGAATACATCAGTTCTGTTGAAGCGGGTATTAAAGAGTCTTTGCAAAATGGTATGATCGCTGGGTATCCAGTTATTGACCTCAAAGCGAAACTTTATGATGGTTCATATCATGATGTTGACTCAAGTGAGATGGCATTTAAGATTGCCGCTTCAATGGCACTTAAGAATGCTAAATCAAAATGTAGTCCTGTACTACTAGAGCCACTTATGAAAGTAGAAGTTGTTATTCCAGAAGAGTACATGGGTGATGTAATGGGTGACGTTACAGCACGTCGTGGACGCGTTGAAGGAATGGAAGCACGCGGAAACGCACAAATCGTTAAGGCGTTTGTTCCTTTAGCAGAAATGTTTGGTTATGCAACTTCACTTCGTTCACGTACTCAAGGTCGCGGAACGTACTCAATGTTCTTTGATCATTATGAAGAAGTACCTAAGAGTGTCGCTGAAGAAATTATTAAGAAGCAAACTGGCGAATAATTTTTCGTTTAGGAATTGTTTCGACATTATGTTTGTTGTAAGCTAAGAAAGGTGATATTCTACAATGGGTACGCACCTTTCTTACCCATAAAATACTTATACTTTTCTTAATTAAGGGAGGAAATGAATCATGGCTAAAGAAAAATTCGACCGTTCCAAAACACATGCCAACATCGGTACAATTGGACACGTTGACCACGGTAAAACAACTTTAACTGCTGCAATTACAACAGTATTAGCTAAGCAATCTGGTAAAGGTACTGCAATGGCGTATGACGCAATTGATGGTGCACCGGAAGAGCGTGAGCGTGGAATCACAATCTCAACGGCTCACGTTGAGTACGAAACTGAAACTCGTCACTATGCACACGTTGACTGCCCAGGACACGCAGACTACGTTAAGAACATGATCACTGGTGCTGCACAAATGGATGGAGGTATCTTAGTAGTATCTGCTGCTGACGGTCCAATGCCTCAAACTCGTGAGCACATTCTATTATCTCGTCAAGTAGGTGTTCCTTACCTTGTTGTATTCTTAAACAAGTGTGACATGGTTGATGACGAAGAATTACTTGAGTTAGTAGAAATGGAAGTACGTGACCTTCTTTCTGAGTACGATTTCCCTGGTGATGATGTTCCTGTTATCCAAGGTTCTGCTCTTAAAGCACTAGAAGGAGATGCTGCATGGGAAGCGAAAATCATCGAGCTTATGGAAGCTGTTGATAGCTACATCCCAACTCCAGAGCGTGACAACGAGAAACCATTCATGATGCCAGTTGAGGATGTATTCTCAATCACTGGTCGTGGTACAGTTGCTACTGGTCGTGTTGAGCGTGGACAATTAAATGTTGGTGATGAAATTGAAATCATCGGTATCACTGAAGATGCTCAAAAGACAACTTGTACTGGAGTAGAAATGTTCCGTAAGCTTCTTGACTATGCAGAAGCTGGTGATAACATTGGTGCGCTACTTCGTGGTGTAAGCCGTGAAGAAGTACAACGTGGTCAAGTACTTGCAAAGCCAGGTTCTATTACACCACATACAAACTTCAAAGCTGAAGTTTATGTTCTTTCAAAAGAAGAGGGTGGACGTCATACTCCATTCTTCTCAAACTACCGTCCTCAGTTCTACTTCCGTACAACTGACGTAACTGGAATTGTTCAACTTCCAGAAGGCGTTGAGATGGTAATGCCTGGTGACAACATCGAAATGACGGTTGAGCTTATCGCTCCAATCGCAATTGAAGAAGGTACTAAGTTCTCTATCCGTGAGGGTGGACGTACAGTTGGTGCCGGCGTTGTTGCTTCAATTCAAAAGTAATTAATTTCTATATAAAGAAGACTCCTGTCACATGACAGGAGTCTTTTCTATTCTTTTGAAAGCAATCATGCAGATAGGTGCGATCAAGGTAAGAAGTCCAATAGTCGTGAAGGCAGCTCCCCATGAATAATAGTCTAGGATGAATCCAAACAATAATGGAGCAAATATAGTAGTCGAAAACCCAACAATTGATTGAATCCCAAGAGCTAGCCCTGTTAATTCTGGATCAGTGACTTCACTAATCGCAGTGCTGTAAATGGGTGAGTCTGCTATAATACTGAAGCCATATACGATTAAAAGAATAACCATGAATGCAATCGGTAAAGATGTTAGCCAACCGATGACGACCGAACAACTAATGCTTGTCATAAGAAACCAAGTTGATGTGGTCCCTCTTCCAAATCGATCAGAAGCCTTTCCTCCTAGATAAGAGGCGATTCCACCTAGCATGATGATGAAGGATGCTAACATATTTCCGGCGGTAATCGCATTTGTTGCATGAACACCATGAACGGTAAAATAATAGACTAGAAATGGACCTATCCATGACCACATCGCATATAGCTCCCAACAATGAGCAGCATACCCTCCGTTAATGAGAACATTCCTTTTTCGGAAAACGTCCTGTAGTAATTGTTTAGAAATGACTAAAGGTTTAGAAGGAAGCTGTGGTATCTTTGTCATGAAAACAACGAAGCCTGCAATTAAACTAAACACAGAGGTTAACAGTATGACACCTTTCCAGCCAATAGAAGAAATAAGAAATCCTGAAATGAATAATGAAAATCCTGAGCCGATGACAAGTGACCCAACATAGATCCCCATTGCCTTCCCACGAGTCGAGGGTGGGAATAATTGAGATACTAGCTTCATTCCGGGAACGTAAATACCTGCAACGCCAACCCCTGTTACTGTTCGTAAAATGACAGCTGTCCAAAAACCGTTAGCTAGAAGAGGGAACCATACCCCGGATAGACCGGCAATAAGAGCGCCAATTATGATGATGTACTTTGGGTTATAGGCTGATAGAAAGAAACTGTAACTAATAACAGCTAGAACATATCCGATATGAAAGAAAGCAAAAATGATGCCAGACTGAGTTGCTGTTAGCATCCATTCGCTTTCTAAGACAGGTATAATAGAAGAAAAATTAAACCATACTTGCATAATAAGAAATTGCGCAATAGACAAAGTCCACAAAAGTCTCGTTGATTGGTTCATTACTTACTGCCTCCGCTGACGTACATTATTTGTGATACGATAATGAATTGTAACATGAAACATATGGAAACGAAGAAAATTGAGATTTCTTGAATAAAACATTGCTTTTTGCATGTTAGACTATTATAATAGATAAGGTGTGATCAGCGTAGGTTCTTCACTTGCACTGGTTATTATTTTTGTGTATAATGTTGAACGTTGGTCACTGACAGCGATGAAGCGAAAGGTTGCTGACACACCCGGCTCCTTTGCCATGGCAGGGTGTAGGAAATTTTCGCAGAGTATGTCTGTTTATAAAATGGACGATAAAGGAGGGGCTATTATGGCAAAACAAAAGATTCGCATTCGTTTGAAAGCATATGATCACAGAGTCCTTGATCAATCAGCAGTGAAGATTGTAGAAACAGCAAAACGTTCTGGTGCTAGTGTATCGGGTCCGATCCCACTACCAACTGAGAAATCTGTTTACACGGTTTTACGTGCTGTACACAAGTATAAAGATTCTCGTGAGCAATTTGAAATGCGCACACATAAGCGTTTGATTGACATTGTGAATCCTACACCGCAAACGGTAGATGCGCTAATGCGTCTGGATTTACCATCTGGTGTGGACATTGAAATTAAGCTATAAACATTTTGATGAGAAGGTCGTTTCTCATTTAATGATATGAAAATGGCAAAATAAACTGAACAATAATAGGAGGTGTAACGGATGTCCAAAGGAATCTTAGGTAGAAAAATTGGTATGACACAAGTATTTGCTGAAAATGGTGAAGTAATCCCGGTTACAGTTATTGAAGCAGAGCCAAACGTTGTTCTTCAAAAGAAGACAGTTGACTCTGATGGATATGAAGCTATTCAAGTCGGTTTTGCTGATCAAAAGAAAGCAAATGTCAACAAGCCAGCTGAAGGCCATGCTGCTAAAGCAAACACGGCTCCTAAGCGCTTCATCAAGGAAATCCGTAACGTTAATCTTGACGATTATGAAGTTGGTCAAGAAGTTAAGGTAGATACATTTGCAGAAGGTGACACAGTTGATGTGACAGGCACTTCTAAAGGTAAAGGATTCCAAGGTGCGATTAAGCGTCACAATCAATCTCGTGGACCGATGTCCCATGGTTCTCGTTATCATCGTCGTCCTGGTTCAATGGGTCCAGTTGATCCGAACCGTGTATTTAAAGGGAAGCTTCTTCCTGGACGTATGGGTGGAGAGCAAATTACAGTACAAAATCTAGAAATCGTAAAAGTGGACACAGAGCGCAACTTGCTACTAGTTAAAGGGAATGTTCCTGGAGCTAAGAAAAGTTACGTAGAAGTTCAAAGTGCGATTAAAGCAAAATAAGATTGACAGAAAGGAGGACACATCATGCCAAAAGTAGCTTTATTTAATCAAAGTGGATCTCAAGTTGGAGATGTTGAATTAAATGATTCGGTATTTGGTATTGAACCAAATAACAGTGTACTTCATGACGCAGTAGTAATGCAGCAAGCATCTCTACGTCAAGGTACACACAAAACAAAAGGACGTTCTGAAGTACGTGGTGGTGGTCGTAAGCCATGGCGTCAAAAGGGAACTGGACGCGCTCGTCAAGGGTCAATCCGTTCTCCACAATGGGTTGGTGGTGGAGTTGTATTTGGGCCGACTCCTCGTAGCTACAGCTACAACCTTCCAAAGAAAGTTCGTCGCTTAGCGATTAAATCTGCTCTTTCTAGTAAGGTGAAAGCAGAAGAGATTATTGTTCTTGAAGAGCTTGCGTTTGATGCTCCGAAGACAAAGGAAATGAAGTCAGTGCTTGCTAACATTTCAGCTGATCGTAAAGTGTTAGTCGTAACAGCTGACTACAATGATCAAGTTGCACTATCTGCTCGTAATATCCCAGGTGTTACGTTTGTTTCAGCAGACGGAATTAACGTTCTTGATCTATTAAAGCATGATAAGCTTGTCATAACGAAAGGTGCCGTTGAAAAGGTAGAGGAGGTGCTTGCGTAATGTCAAATGCTCGTGATATCATTAAGCGCCCTGTAATTACAGAACGTTCAACAGATTTAATGAGTGATAAGAAATACACGTTTGAAGTGGACGTTCGAGCAAACAAAACTCAAATTAAAGATGCAATCGAAGAGATCTTTGATGTGAAGGTTGATAATGTAAATACGCAAAATTACAAAGGTAAATCTAAACGTTTTGGTCGTTATACAGGTTTTACTGCTCGTCGTAAAAAAGCGATTGTTACATTGTCAGCAGATAGCAAAGAATTAGAATTCTTTGAAGGTGTTTAAGAACTACTAGTGAAGGAGGGAATTAAAGATGGCGGTAAAGAAGTATAAACCAACCAGTGCCGGTCGTCGTGGTATGTCTGTATTAGATTATGCAGAAATCACTACAGACAAACCAGAAAAGTCATTGTTAGCCCCTTTACACAAAAAAGGCGGACGCAATAACCAAGGTAAATTAACTGTACGTCATCAAGGTGGCGGACATAAGCGCCAATACCGTGTGATTGACTTTAAGCGTAATAAAGATGGAATTCCAGGGCGCGTTGCTACAATCGAGTATGATCCGAACCGTTCAGCGAATATCGCACTTATTCATTATGTTGATGGTGAAAAGCGTTATATTTTAGCTCCGAAAGGTCTTAAGGTTGGAGTAACAATTGAATCTGGTCCGGAAGCTGATATCAAAGTTGGGAATGCATTACCACTTAAGAACATCCCTGTTGGTACAGTTATTCATAATATCGAATTGAAGCCAGGTAAAGGCGGTCAATTAGTACGTTCAGCCGGTGCAGAAGCACAGCTTTTAGGTAAAGAAGGCGATTATGTACTTGTTCGTTTGAAGTCTGGTGAAACTCGTTATATTCTAGCAACTTGCCGTGCGACAATCGGTCAAGTAGGAAATCTTGAGCACGAACTTGTTAACATCGGTAAAGCAGGTCGTTCGCGTTGGTTAGGCAAGCGCCCAACTGTTCGTGGATCTGTTATGAACCCTAACGATCACCCACATGGTGGTGGTGAAGGTCGTGCGCCGATCGGTCGTAAGTCTCCTATGTCTCCATGGGGTAAGCCGACTCTTGGCTACAAGACTCGTAAGAAGAACAAAGATACTGATAAGTATATTGTACGTCGTCGTAAAAAATAACGGGATTGGGCTACGGTTCTTAATAAGAACCGTGGGACGGTCACGAAGGGAGGAATTCTCATGGGTCGCAGTTTGAAAAAGGGACCTTTTGTCGATGATCATTTAATGAAGAAAGTTGAAGGATTAAATGAAGCAAATGACAAGAAGGTTGTTAAGACATGGTCTCGTCGTTCAACTATTTTCCCTGAATTTATCGGTCATACAATCGCAGTATATGATGGCCGTAAGCATGTACCTGTTTACATTTCTGAAGACATGGTAGGACACAAGCTTGGTGAGTTTGCACCTACTCGTACGTATAAAGGTCATGCAGCAGATGATAAGAAAACAAGACGTTAAATGTAAGAGGGGAGGTCAATCCTATGCAAGCTAAAGCTATAGCAAAACAAGTCCGTATTGCTCCTCGTAAGGTGCGTCTAGTCGTGGATCTTATTCGTGGAAAGCAAGTCGGTGAAGCTATTGCCATTCTTCGCCACACGCCAAAAGCAGCATCTCCTGTAGTAGAGAAGCTTTTGAACTCAGCGATTGCGAATGCAGAGCACAACTATGAAATGGAGCCAAATAATCTTGTAATTAGTGAAGTTTTTGTTGATGAAGGCGTAACGTTGAAACGTTTCCGTCCTCGCGCAATGGGGCGCGCAAGTCGCATCAACAAGCGTACTAGTCATATCACATTAGTGGTAACAGAAAAGAAGGAGGGATAAAACGTGGGTCAAAAAATAAATCCTACCGGACTTCGAGTCGGTGTTATCCATGACTGGGAGTCAAAATGGTATGCTGATAAAGATTTTGCTGATCTACTACACGAGGATATTAAAATTCGTGAGTATATCGAAAAGCGTTTGAAGGATGCTTCAGTTTCTAAGGTTGAAATTGAGCGTGCTGCAAACCGTGTAAATATTACCGTTTCTACTGCTAAGCCAGGTATGGTGATCGGTAAAGGTGGTTCAGAAGTAGAGGCGCTACGTAAAGCCCTAAATACACTAACAGGTAAAAGAGTTCATATTAACATTTTTGAAATTAAGCAAGCAGATTTAGATGCGAAGCTTGTTGCAGAGAACATTGCTCGTCAATTAGAAAATCGTATTTCATTCCGACGTGCGATGAAGCAAGCGATTCAACGTACAATGCGCTCCGGTGCAAAGGGGATTAAGACTCAAGTGTCTGGTCGTCTTGGTGGTGCGGATATCGCTCGTGCTGAACATTATAGTGAAGGAACGGTTCCACTTCACACACTTCGTGCTGATATCGATTATGGTACAGCAGAAGCTGATACAACATACGGTAAGTTAGGTGTTAAAATCTGGATTTATCGTGGTGAAGTCCTTCCTACAAAAGGAACGAACAAAGTGGAAGGAGGCAACTAATCATGTTAATGCCTAAACGCGTAAAATATCGCCGTGAGCACCGTGGTAAGATGAGAGGTCGTGCTAAGGGCGGGACTGAAGTGCATTTTGGCGAATATGGTCTACAAGCACTTGATGCTTCATGGATCACGAATCGTCAAATTGAAGCTGCTCGTATTGCAATGACACGTTACATGAAACGTGGCGGTAAAGTTTGGATTAAGATTTTCCCTTCAAAGCCATATACTGCTAAGCCATTAGAAGTTCGAATGGGTTCTGGTAAAGGGGCTCCTGAAGGTTGGGTAGCTGTTGTTAAACCAGGTAAGATTATGTTTGAAATTGCTGGTGTTCCTGAGGAAGTTGCACGTGAAGCATTACGTCTGGCCGCACATAAGTTACCAGTGAAATGTAAGTTTGTAAAACGCGAAGAAGTGGGTGGTGACGCAAATGAAAGCTAATGAGATTCGTAACTTAACCACTGCTGAAATTGAGCAAAAGACACAATCATTAAAAGAAGAGTTGTTTAACCTTCGCTTTCAACTAGCGACTGGTCAATTGGATAATCCAACCCGTATTCGTGAAGTTCGCAAAGCAATCGCTCGTGCGAAGACTGTACTACGTGAACGTGAGCTTGGAATTAACAACGGCTAAAAAGGAGGTTTGCTTAAATGGAACGCAACCAACGTAAGGTTTATACAGGGCGCGTTGTTTCAGACAAGATGGATAAGACCATTTCGGTTCTTGTTGAAACATATAAGAAAGATCGTCTTTACGGTAAACGCGTAAAGTATTCTAAGAAGTTCAAAGCGCACGATGAAGAAAATAGTGCAAAAGTTGGCGATATCGTTAAAATCATGGAAACTCGTCCACTTTCTAAAGATAAACGTTTCCGCTTAGTAGAGATCGTTGAAGTAGCGGTAATTATCTAATAAGATCCTTTAGTTGAAGGGAGGTAAGATCTTATGATCCAACAAGAAAGTCGTTTAAAAGTTGCTGATAACTCTGGTGCTCGTGAAGTGCTTTGTATTAAAGTACTAGGTGGCTCAGGTCGTAAAACAGCTAATATTGGTGATGTTATTGTTTGTTCGGTAAAACAAGCAACACCAGGCGGCGTTGTCAAGAAAGGTGAAGTCGTTAAAGCGGTTGTTGTACGTACGAAGAGTGGTGCTCGTCGTAAAGATGGTTCTTACATTAAATTTGATGAGAATGCAGCGGTTATTATCCGTGACGATAAGAGCCCAAGAGGTACTCGTATTTTTGGACCTGTTGCACGTGAACTTCGTGAAAATCAATTCATGAAAATTGTTTCTCTTGCTCCAGAAGTTCTTTAATTAAGATATAAGTTAGGCCCGCTCAAGGAGGTGCAATAATGTCAATGCATGTCAAAAAAGGTGATACGGTTAAAGTCATCTCAGGAAAAGACAAAGGAAAACAAGGTGTAATTCTAGAGGCATTTCCTAAGAAGAGTCGCGTTCTTGTAGAAGGAGTTAACATGATCAAGAAGCATGCGAAGCCTTCTCAAGATAATCCACAAGGTGGGATCTTGAACCAAGAAGCGCCAATTCACTCTTCTAACGTAATGCCAATTGATCCTAAATCTGGCGAACCTACCCGAGTAGGTTTCAGAGAAGAGAATGGTAAAAAGGTAAGAGTTGCGAAAAAGTCTGGCGAAGTTTTAGATAAATAGTCAGAGTGTGAAAGGAGGTCAATAGTATGAGTCGTTTAAAGGAGAAATATTCAACTGAAATTGTTCCTTCTCTTGTTGAGAAGTTCAACCATTCTTCAGTAATGGGTGTACCTAAGCTTGAGAAAATCGTTGTCAACATGGGTGTTGGTGATGCTGTATCAAACGCAAAGGCACTTGATAAAGCTGTTGAAGAATTAACAGAAATCACAGGTCAAAAGCCATTAATTACGAAGGCGAAAAAGTCTATTGCTGGATTTAAATTACGTGAAGGTATGCCGATCGGTGCTAAGGTGACATTACGCGGAGAGCGTATGTATCAATTCCTTGATAAGTTAATTACTGTTGCATTACCTCGTGTACGTGACTTCCGTGGTGTATCAAAGAAAGCATTTGACGGCCGTGGGAATTACACATTAGGTGTGAAAGAACAATTAATTTTCCCTGAAGTTGACTATGATAAAGTGGATAAAGTTCGCGGAATGGATGTTGTTTTAGTAACAACTGCTGAAACGGATGAAGAAGCTCGTGAATTATTAACACAAATGGGAATGCCATTTCAAAAATAATCGAAGACTTTTCGAAGAGGAGGGAAAACGTTGGCGAAGAAATCTATGATTGCAAAGCAAAAGCGCACACAAAAGTATAAAGTACAAGAGTATACTCGTTGTGAACGTTGCGGTCGTCCTCATTCAGTATTACGCAAGTTTAAACTTTGCAGAATTTGCTTTAGAGAACTTGCGCATAAGGGTCAAATCCCTGGTGTGAAAAAAGCTAGTTGGTAATCCCTAGAACGGGAAGGAGGTAAAGAATAATGGTCATGACAGATCCAATTGCAGATATGCTTACTCGTATCCGTAATGCTAATACGGTACGTCACGAGAAGCTAGAACTACCTGCTTCAAAGGTAAAGAAGGAAATTGCTGATATTCTTAAGCGCGAAGGGTTTATTCGTGATTATGAGTACATTGAAGATAACAAACAAGGTGTCATCCGTATTTTCTTGAAATATGGTGTAACTAATGAGCGTGTTATTACTGGTCTAAAGCGTATTAGTAAGCCTGGACTTCGCGTATATGCGAAAGCTGGTGAGCTTCCTCGTGTATTAGGTGGACTAGGAATCGCTATTGTTTCTACATCTAATGGTGTAATGACGGATAAGGATGCACGTCAACAACAAGTCGGTGGGGAAGTTTTAGCGTACGTTTGGTAATAGATATGATAAGAACGGAGGTGTAGACGAATGTCTCGTATTGGTAAAAAGCCAGTTGAGGTCCCAAGTGGTGTTACTGTAACACTTGATAGTCATCTTATGACAGTTAAAGGTCCTAAAGGCGAACTTAAACGTAAGCTACACGAAGAAATGAAGATCAATATTGCTGAAAACGAAGTGACAGTAGAACGTCCTTCGGATAATAAAGTACATCGTGCTCTTCATGGTACAACTCGTAGCTTAATTCAAAATATGGTTGAGGGAGTAACAAAAGGTTTCGAGCGTTCTCTTGAACTTGTCGGTGTCGGTTACCGTGCTAGTAAATCAGGTCAGAAGCTTGTACTAAACGTTGGTTACTCACATCCGGTTGAAATTACTCCTGAACAAGGAATTGAAATTGAAGTTCCTTCAAACACGAAAGTGATTGTAAAGGGAATTGATAAGGAACGCGTAGGTGCGATTGCATCTAACATCCGTTCTGTTCGTTTACCTGAACCTTATAAAGGTAAAGGAATTCGTTATGAAGGCGAATATATTCGTCGTAAAGAAGGTAAAACAGGTAAATAATCACTAACATACGGAAAGGATTGACGTTCAATGATTACGAAGCCTAATAAAAATGCGGCACGTAAAAAACGACACTTACATGTACGTCGTTCAATCACTGGAACACCTGAACGTCCTCGTCTAAATGTATTCCGTTCTTCGAAGCACATTTACGCGCAATTAATTGACGATGTAAATGGGGTTACACTTGCGTCAGCATCTACTTTAGATAACGAAGTAAATGCGAGTGAGTTAACAAAGACGGAAGCAGCGAAGGCCGTAGGCGAACTAGTTGCAAAACGTGCAGTTGAAAAAGGTCATGAATCAGTAGTATTTGATCGTGGCGGATATTTATATCATGGTCGAGTAGCGACGCTTGCAGATGCAGCGCGCGAAAACGGTTTGAAATTCTAAAAAAGGAGGGAAAAACGAATGCGTCGTATTGACCCTAACACGTTAGAACTTGAAGAAAAAGTAGTAGCTGTCAATCGTGTAGCGAAAGTTGTTAAAGGTGGACGTCGTTTCCGCTTTGCTGCACTTGTTGTTGTCGGCGATAAGAATGGACACGTAGGATTCGGAATGGGTAAAGCACAAGAGGTTCCAGAAGCAATTCGCAAAGCTGTCGAAGATGCAAAGAAGAACCTTATCGAAGTACCAGTTGTGGGTACGACAATCCCTCATGAGATTGTTGGACACTTCGGTGCAGGTCGCGTTCTACTTAAGAATGCATCAGAAGGTACTGGAGTTATTGCTGGAGGACCGGTACGTGCGGTACTAGAGCTTGCTGGTGTTGGTGACATTCTATCTAAATCACTAGGTTCAAACAATCCAATCAATATGGTTCGTGCTACAATCGAAGGCTTAAAGAACCTAAAACGTGCTGAAGAAGTTGCGAAACTTCGCGGAAAATCAGTAGAAGAACTGTTAGGTTAAGGGAGGGATAGGAATTGGCTAAGAAATTAGAAATTACCCTCACTCGTAGTCTTATCGGACGTCCAGAAGACCAACGTGTAACGGTTAATACACTTGGTTTACGTAAAATGCACCAAACGGTTGTTCAAGAAGATAATGCTGCGATTCGCGGTATGGTGAACAAAGTTGCTCACCTTGTAACTGTAAATGAAATCGAAGCATAATAGGATTACTTAAATTTGAGGAGGTGTCAACATGAAACTTCATGAGTTGAAGCCTGCAGAGGGATCTCGTAAAGTACGTAACCGTGTCGGACGCGGGATCGGTTCTGGTAATGGGAAAACAGCAGGAAAAGGGCACAAAGGTCAAAATGCTCGTTCAGGCGGTGGAGTAAGACCAGGTTTTGAAGGTGGTCAAAATCCAATTTACCGTCGTCTACCTAAGCGCGGATTTACGAATCCTACTCGTAAGGAATGGACGATTGTGAATGTAGAAACGCTGAATCGTTTCGATGCAGGAACTGATGTAACTCCTGAGTTGCTAATTGAAACAGGTGTAGTAAAGAACGTTAAGCATGGTATTAAGATTTTAGGAAATGGAAATCTTGAAAAAAGCCTAACTGTGAAAGCTCACAAGTTTTCTTCTTCAGCATTAGAAGCGATTGAAGCAGCTGGCGGAAAAACTGAGGTGATTTAATGTTCCGGACGATCTCCAACATTTTTCGGGTGGGTGATTTACGAAATAAAGTAATTTTCACCCTACTCATGCTCATTGTTTTTCGGATCGGAAGTTTTATTCCTGTTCCAGGCACGAACAAGGACGTATTAAATTTCTATGACGATCAAGCAAATGCATTTGGGTTTTTAAACACGTTTGGTGGTGGAGCATTAGGGAACTTTTCTATTTTTGCGATGGGGATTATGCCATACATTACAGCATCGATTGTCGTTCAATTGTTGCAAATGGATGTCGTCCCTAAATTCGCAGAATGGGCGAAAGAAGGGGAAACTGGTAGACGTAAATTAGCTCAGTTTACCCGCTATGGAACAATCGTATTAGGCTTTATCCAAGCGCTCGGAATGTCAATCGGATTTAATTCGATTTTCCCAGGATTAATTCCTAATCCATCTGTGCCAACATATATCTTTATTGCACTCGTACTAACAGCGGGTACGGCCTTCTTAATGTGGTTAGGTGAACAAATCACAGCTAAAGGCGTTGGTAATGGTATTTCTATCATTATCTTTGCGGGTATCGCTGCTGGTATTCCAGGTGGAGTCAATCAATTATATGCGACACAAATTGAGACTGCTGGAGAACAGCTATTTTTAAGTATTGTTACAGTGCTTCTACTTGCACTTGCCGTGTTAGCAATTGTCGTTGGAGTCATTTTTGTTCAGCAAGCATTAAGAAAGGTGCCTGTACAATATGCAAAGCGTTTAGTTGGTCGTAGTCCAGTAGGCGGTCAGTCTACTCATTTACCGTTAAAGGTTAATGCAGCAGGGGTTATTCCAGTTATCTTTGCACTCTCTCTCTTTATTTTCCCACCAACGATTGCTGGATTCTTTGGTTCAGGAAATGAGATTGCAAATTGGGTAACGAGAGTTTTCGACTATACGAATCCTATCGGCATGGTCATCTATGCAGCGTTGATCATTGGTTTTACGTATTTTTACACGTTTATTCAAGTCAACCCTGAAAAAATGGCTGACAACCTGAAGAAGCAAGGTGGCTATATTCCAGGGATCCGTCCAGGTAAAACAACGCAATTTTACTTAACACGCATTTTATATCGTTTGACGTTTGTTGGCGCGCTATTCTTAGCTACAGTTTCCATTATTCCTGTGTTCTTCACAAACTTAATGGACTTACCAGCCGCTGTACAAATTGGCGGTACTGGATTATTAATTGTAGTTGGTGTAGCATTAGATACGATGAAGCAAATTGAAAGTCAGTTGATAAAACGTTCTTATAAAGGCTTTATTAAGTAATAGGGGGAACAGGGGAAGGTGTTCTTCCTGTTCGCCTGTTGTTAAGACCGAAGATGGGGTGAATGAACGAATGAATCTTATTTTGATGGGTTTACCGGGCGCTGGTAAAGGAACTCAGGCTGAGCGTATTGTCGAGAAGTATGAGATCCCTCATATTTCAACGGGAGATATGTTCAGAGCTGCAATTAAAAACAAAACCGAGCTTGGTTTAGAAGCGAAATCTTACATGGATAAGGGAGAGCTTGTTCCAGATGAAGTAACGATTGGAATAGTGCGTGAACGCTTATCTGAGTCAGATTGTCAAAAGGGCTTCTTGCTAGACGGCTTTCCTCGAACAGTAGCACAAGCTGAAGCATTAGAAGAAATGCTCAATTCTATGGGTCGTAAGCTTGACTTCGTGCTAAATGTTGAAGTTCCTGTTGAGCTTTTGCTTGAGCGTCTAACAGGTCGTCGCGTTTCTCCAACGACAGGAAGAACATATCATGTCTTATTTAACCCACCAAAGGTTGAAGGCAAATGTGATGTCGATGGTAGTGAATTAATTCAGCGTGATGACGATAAACCCGAAACTGTTAAGAAAAGACTAGAAGTTAACCAACAACAAGCTAAGCCGCTTTATGATTTCTATTCAGAAAAAGGATATCTCAAGAACGTCAATGGCGACCAAGATATCAATGAAGTCTTTGCAAATATTGACTCATTGCTGAAAGGGATTCATGCATGATCATTTGTAAAACGGAACGAGAATTAGAAATCATGCGGGAAGCTGGTAAGATTGTTGCTCTGACACATCAAGAGTTAAAGCAGCATATTCAACCCGGTATATCTACTAAGGAATTGGATGGGATTGCAGAAAAGCTGATTCGTTCACATGGTGCAACACCCTCATTCAAAGGTTATAATGGATTTACTGGTAGCATCTGCGCTTCGGTAAATGAGGAATTGGTGCACGGTATTCCTGGTAAGCGAGTGCTTAAAGAAGGGGACATCATTAGTATTGACATTGGTGCAAAGCTAAATGGCTATCATGGAGATTCAGCTTGGACCTATGCCGTTGGCGACATTGCAGAAAATGATCAAGAACTATTAGAAGTGACGGAAACGTCCTTGTATCAAGGTCTCGATCAAGCAAAATTTGGCGCGCGATTGTCTGATATCTCTCATGCGATTCAATCTTATGCAGAGCCATTAGGTTATTCAATTGTACGTGAGTATGTCGGGCACGGCGTTGGGCAAGACTTACATGAGGACCCACAAATACCTCATTATGGTCCCCCTGGGAAAGGTCCACGCCTAAAGCCGGGTATGGTGTTAGCGATTGAGCCGATGATTAATGCTGGAACCAGGTACGTACGCACACTTTCTGATCAGTGGACAGTTGTTACAGTTGATGGAAAGAATTGTGCGCACTTTGAGCATACAATTGCAATCACAGAATCAGGGTATGAGATTTTAACAAAAGCTTAAATGTAGGTGATGGTATTTATGAATGACTCTGGTCCAAGTCCAGAGCTTGGTCGAATCGTACTTATCAAGAAAGGTCGTGACCAAGGACAGTTTGGCATCATTGTTGAATTGATTGATGATCGCTTTGTTGGTATCGCAAACGGTGATACTCGTAAGGTTGACCGTGTCAAAAGGAAAAACCTCAATCACCTTGAGCTCGTTGATTATATTGCTGATGAAGTACGCAATAGCTTTGTAGAGACAGGACGTGTTACTAATGGAAAGTTACGGTATGCAATTACAAACTTTCTTGAGCAACACTCTGATTTACTGAAGGAAGGAGAGTAAATCCATGGCAAAAGAAGATGTTATCGAGGTAGAAGGAACGGTTATTGAACCTCTTCCAAATGCAATGTTTCGTGTTGAATTAGAAAATGGTCATAAGATTCTTGCCCATGTTTCTGGTAAAATCAGAATGCACTTTATTCGTATTTTACCAGGTGATAAGGTGACAGTGGAGTTATCACCTTATGATTTAACACGTGGACGAATCACATATCGATATAAATAAATTGTTACGCTGATTGTATAATCAGACGACTCCGTACTAAATAGGAGGTAAAAAAAATGAAGGTAAGACCATCAGTCAAGCCTATTTGTGAGAAGTGTAAGGTTATCCGTCGTAAGGGTACGGTTATGGTTATTTGTGAAAACCCTAAACACAAACAAAAACAAGGTTAATTTACAAGGAGGTGCGCATACATGGCACGTGTTGCAGGTGTTGATATTCCTCGTGATAAGCGCGTTGTGATTTCACTTACGTATGTATTTGGAATTGGTAAAACAACAGCTTCTGAAGTTCTTGCTCAAGCAGGTGTTTCTGAGGATACTCGTGTACGTGACTTAACGGAAGAAGAGTTAGGACGTATTCGTGAAGCAGTAGAAGGTCAAACAGTAGAAGGGGATCTTCGTCGTGAAGTTTCTCTAAATATTAAGCGTCTAATTGAAATTGGTTCATATCGTGGTATCCGCCATCGTCGTGGGTTACCAGTACGTGGCCAAAATTCTAAGAACAATGCTCGTACACGTAAAGGTCCTCGTCGTACGGTAGCAAATAAGAAGAAGTAGGAAAGGAGGTAACATAGTAAATGGCTAAGAAAACGAATACTCGTCCAAAGCGTCGTCAACGTAAAAATATTGAAACTGGTATTGCTCACATTCGTTCTACTTTTAACAATACAATTGTGACAATTACAGATCCACACGGTAATGCTATTTCTTGGGCAAGTGCTGGCGCGCTAGGTTTTAAAGGTTCTCGTAAATCAACTCCGTTCGCTGCGCAAATGGCTGCTGAAGCTGCTGCAAAAACAGCGATGGAACATGGTATGAAAGTAATTGAGGTTACTGTTAAAGGTCCTGGTGCTGGTCGTGAGGCAGCAATCCGTTCTTTACAAGCTGTTGGACTTGAAGTAAACATGATCAAAGATGTTACTCCGGTTCCGCACAACGGTTGCCGTCCACCAAAACGTCGTAGAGTGTAACCTGACACATATTGTATAGAATCTTCTAATTTGTCTATAATGGATAGAGCGATAATCGTCCGTTAGAAGATTAGTATCATGCAAAGGAATTGCCGACTGAATCACCGGTCAGGCAATCCCTGCAAGTCTACCGGAGTTCGACGTTTTGAAGGAGGGTTTGTTAATGATTGAAATCGAAAAGCCAAATATTGAAGCGGTTGAAATAAGTGAAGACGCAAAGTATGGAAAATTTGTAGTTGAGCCACTCGAAAGAGGTTACGGGACAACACTAGGTAACTCCTTACGTCGTATTCTACTTTCTTCTTTACCTGGCGCCGCTGTTTCAACGGTTCAAATTGACTCGGTCTTACATGAATTCTCAACCATTGAAGGGGTTGTAGAGGATGTAACGACGATCATCTTGAATGTAAAGAACCTTGCCCTGAAGATCTATTCTGAAGAGGAGAAGACTTTAGAAATTGATGTTCAAGGTGAAGGGGTCGTAACAGCAGCAGACATTACTCATGATAGTGATGTTGAAATCTTAAATCCAGACTTACACATTGCAACGTTAGCAAAAGGAGCTCATTTGCATATGCGTTTGACTGCTCAGCGTGGCCGTGGATATGTGTTAGCAGAAGGGAATAAGAGAGACGATCAACCTATCGGGGTTCTTCCTATTGATGCCATTTACACACCTGTTTCTCGTGTGAATTATCAAGTTGAGAATACGCGCGTCGGTCAAGTGACCAACTATGACAAACTAACTCTTGATGTCTGGACTGACGGAAGCATTCGCCCTGAAGAAGCTGTTTCAATCGGGGCAAAAATCTTGACTGAGCATTTGAATATCTTTGTTGGATTAACTGATCAAGCGCAAAACGCTGAGATTATGGTTGAAAAAGAGGAAGATCAAAAAGAGAAAGTTCTTGAAATGACGATTGAAGAGCTTGACCTATCTGTTCGTTCTTACAACTGTTTAAAGCGTGCTGGCATCAATACGGTGCAAGAGCTTACTCATAAATCGGAAGAAGATATGATGAAAGTGCGTAACCTTGGTCGTAAATCTTTAGAAGAAGTTCAAGAGAAATTAGGAGAACTTGGTTTAGCCCTTCGCAATGAAGAATAAGCTAAGTCACATAGTGAATTGCAATAGTGACAAAGGAGGGGAATTTACATGGCATATGCAAAATTAGGTCGTGATAGTGCTGGTCGTAAGGCGTTGTTCCGTGACCTTGCTACTGATCTTATTATTAATGAGCGTATTGAAACAACAGAAGCAAAAGCAAAAGAGCTTCGTTCAATCGTGGAGAAAATGATCACTCTTGGTAAGCGTGGAGATCTTCACGCTCGTCGTCAAGCAGCTGCTTTCATTCGTAAAGAAGTTGCAAATGAAGAGTCTGGTCAAGATGCTGTACAAAAGCTTTTCTCAGACATCGCACCACGCTTTGAAGACCGTCAAGGTGGATACACTCGTATTTTGAAAGTCGGTCCTCGTCGTGGAGATGGTGCACCGATGGTTATTATCGAGCTTGTTGAAAAAGGTGAATAAGTAACGTGATTTTAAAGGGCAAATCAGATCCGGGCTATTACGCTCTGACACTGGGCCCTTTTTTTGATAGATATGAAAGTATCACATTGTTAGATGTTTCATCATGGAGGAAATAGGTGGATTGCAGCAGTCGACGGCCATGCTTTATGAAAGAACCGCATTTTAATAAACGCTCAACTCCTTTGTAACGCCCATCACGACGGAATGAAGAAAAGAATTGCCGATCGACTGCACAGGGATGGACGGAGAAGGAGCACATAGGTCAGCTGCTGTATGCGGTTCCTCATTCCTCTATTTCGTTTTTTATGGTTCGTTTTGGCCTCTATTTTGGCTTTTCTCCCTCGTTTCGAATGCTTTCTCTTATTTTAAAGGGAACCTTAAAAGTTAAAAACAAACTTTTTCAGTGTCCATTTTTGAAGACACTAGTTTTGTTGTTTATATAGTTGAACACTATGGAAAAAAAGGTGTTGGTCGTTTTGTCGAGTTTAATTGCAATGAAGGATGTCTTTTTTCGTTATCATGAAGACGTACCATGGACATTACAAGCGATGAATATAACAGTGGAAAAGGGTGAATGGCTGACGATTGTTGGTCGTAATGGCTCGGGGAAGTCAACGTTTGCTAAACTACTAAACGGACTTCTTCTCCCTACTGAAGGCGAAGTGATTGTTGACGGATATAATACGAAAGATGAGCAAGCTTTGTTTCCAATTCGACAAAGGGTTGGAATGGTCTTTCAAAACCCTGATAACCAGTTTGTTGCGACAACTGTGGAGGATGATATCGCATTTGGCCTTGAAAATATGGGGATAGCACCTGCTGAGATGAAGGTACGTATTGAAAAATATGCCTCCTTAACGGGAACTCGACATTTGCTTAAGGAAGAGCCTCATCGCTTATCAGGTGGACAAAAGCAACGAGTCGCGATAGCAGGAGTTGCAGCGATGGAGCCAGAATTAATTGTATTTGATGAAGCTACATCAATGCTTGATCCTACGGGACGAGAAGAAGTGCTTACTACGATTAAAAGCCTTCAACAACAAGGCTCTGCGATTGTGACGATTACGCATTACATGGAAGAAGCGTTAGAGAGTGATCGAGTTGTGTTGATTCAAGGAGGTCAAGTGACGGTCGATGAGGCTCCGATGTCTTTTTTTGAAAAGGCGGTTCAAATTCGTGAAGCGGGCTTAACGGTTCCACCTCTTGTCGCATTACAGCATCAATTAAGGGAAAGAGGCATTCCGATTCAGCGTCTTTTCTTGAAGGAAGAGGAGTTGATGGAGCAGTTATGGATATTGTCTTCAACAACGTAAGTCACATATATATGCGCAAAACACCGTTTGAGAAGTATGCATTAAAGAATATCGAGGTCACGATCCCATCAGGCTCATTTACGGCTATTATCGGAGCAACAGGATCTGGGAAATCAACGTTCACTCAGCATATCAATGGGCTTCTAACGCCCACAGAGGGAACGGTCCAAATTGGATCACATCACATTACGCGAAAATCGCGAGGAGATATGAGAGCGTTACGTCAGGATGTTGGCTACATCTTCCAATATCCAGAGCATCAACTGTTTGAGGAAACAGTAGAGAAGGATATTTGCTTTGGACCGCTTAACTTTGATGTTTCGGAAAGTGATGCTAAGCGAAAGGCGCATACGATGATTGAATTAGTCGGCTTATCTAAGGATGTTCTACAAAGGTCTCCTTTTGAATTAAGTGGGGGACAAATGCGCCGAGTGGCGATTGCGGGAGTGTTGGCAAGTGAACCAAAGGTGATCGTGCTAGATGAGCCAACAGCAAGCCTTGATCCGATTGGGAGAGAGGAAATGATGACGCTATTTACAACGTACCAAAAGGAGCATGAGGCGACGATTGTACTTGTAACCCATCAGATGGATGAAGTCGCTCGATATGCGGATCACGTAATCGTTATGAACAAAGGTGAAATAACAATGCACGGGACACCTTCAGAAGTCTTTTCACAAGGCGAGATGCTTTCTTCGGTCGGATTACATACTCCACCTGTTATGAAGCTCGGGAATCTGTTTAAGAGACGATTAAACTTGGGAGAATGGCCAACGGTATTTGATGAAGGTGAGCTAGCAGAGCATATGGCGACATTTCTTCTTTCGAGGAGGGAGAAATGATGTTTCAGCATATTTTGATTGGTCAATATTTCCCGGGACAATCGATTGTCCACCGGCTTGACGCAAGAGCGAAATTACTTGCTGTCATGGTGCTAGTTGTCGTGATCTTCCTAGCGAGAAATTGGCTTTCCTTAGGGATCATCTGCTTCTGTCTATTTGTTCTCATTCTACTTTCAAGAGTTACTATTTCTTATATTTGGCGTGCAATGAAACCGATTCTATTATTAGTGATCATTTTATTTCTTATTCAGTTGTATACGTATCGCGATGGTGCTGTGATCGTGGGTGATGGAATCTTTGCGATTACTGAGGAAGGACTCACCCAAGGTGCAATGATTGCGATAAGGCTGCTCTCGCTCATATTAGTGACGTCTTTGCTCACATTAACGACAAAGCCGATTGTGTTAACGGATGGATTAGAGTACTTGTTACGCCCGTTTGAAAGGGTGAGGCTTCCATCTCATGAGCTAGCTCTCATGATTACGATTGCGATTCGATTTGTCCCGACACTGCTCCAAGAAACAGAGAGGCTACTGAAGGCGCAATTCGCCCGAGGGGTTAGCTATCGTTATGGCCCTTGGAAAAAAAGAATGACAGCTCTTGTAAGCTTACTAGTTCCTTTGTTCGTGCATTCCTTTAAGCGTGCTGAGGATTTAGCGACAGCGATGGAATCACGAGCATACCGTGGTGGAGAAGGACGAACGAAATACCGTGCGTTACAATGGTGTGTACGAGATACGGTGGCGTTAGTCGTTGTGATGATCATTTCAGGTGTTATTGTCTATTTACGATATGTATAAAGGGTGTGAAAGGATGCAGCGTGTAGCATGTCTTGTTTCATATGATGGTACGAACTTCTCCGGTTATCAAGTCCAGCCTCAAAAGCGAACGGTGCAGCTTGAGCTTGAACGTGCTCTGACGAAGCTACATAAAGGGCAGGAAATAAAGGTTATATCCTCTGGACGAACAGATGCAGGTGTGCATGCGATTGGACAAGTGATTCATTTTGATACGTCCTTACATATTCCTCTGGAGCGTTGGCCAAACGCCTTCAATGCTTGTTTGCCTAATGATATTCACATTCATGAGGTAAGGTCAGTTGATCCGCAATTTCACGCACGGTTCGATACAGAGGGAAAGGAATATCGCTATCGTTTGCTGCTTAATAAGCAAGGTGATGTATTCCGTCGTCATTACACACATACGATCGAGCGCGATATAAGTATGGAGAGGATGAAGTGTGCGGCTCAATATTTAGTGGGAAAGCATGATTTTTCTTCCTTTTGTGCAGCCAATACAGATGTCACAGATAAAGTGCGCAAAGTAACGGCAATCGAGCTTTGGAAGGACCGGGACGAGGTTATTTTCAGCTTCAAAGGCAATGGCTTCTTGTATAATATGGTGAGAATTATGGTCGGAACGCTGCTAGAGGTCGGCTATGGTAAATTGGAATGTGATGATGTCGCTCAAATATTAGTAGCGCGAGATCGAACGAAAGCAAGCAAAACCGCGCCAGCACAAGGTTTATACCTTTGGAAAGTCGAATATCCGAATCCCGTCTTTCATATATGATAAAAACAACGAATCCTAGTGTAACATTGTATTGACATTGGATATTGAATATTATATGATGGTAGATGGTAATTCCAAAAACCCACTAGCCCCGGGTTCCGGAACGATACTATAGACATGGATATGTAAAGCTTTTTTTAGTTTGTACAGGAAATTGAAAGTGATTGTTTATTAGGAGGGTAAATTATGCGTACAACATATATGGCAAAGCCAAACGAAATTGAGCGTAAATGGTATGTCGTCGACGCAGAAGGTCAAACACTTGGTCGTCTTGCTTCTGAAGTAGCATCCATTCTTCGCGGTAAGCACAAGCCAACATTCACACCACACGTTGATACAGGTGATCACGTGATCGTGATAAATGCAGAGAAGATTGAACTAACAGGAAATAAACTAAATGACAAGATTTATTACCGTCATTCTCTTCACCCAGGTGGCTTGAAGAAGACAACAGCTGGAGATATGCGAGCGAACAAGCCTGTGCGTATGCTAGAGCTAGCAATCAAAGGCATGCTTCCAAAGAATACACTTGGACGCGCTCAAGGAATGAAGCTACACGTATATGCAGGTAGCGAACACAAACATCAAGCTCAAAAACCAGAAGCATATGAACTTCGTGGTTAATCGATAGGAGGGTATTATTTTGGCACAAGTACAATATTATGGTACAGGTCGTCGTAAGAATTCAGTTGCTCGTGTGCGCTTACTGCCAGGCGATGGACGTATCGTGATTAACGGTCGTGAACTAGATGAATACTTTGGTCTTGAAACACTTAAGCTTATTGTTAAGCAACCACTTGTAGAAATTGACGTAGAAGGTCAATATGACGTTCTTGTTAATGTTGATGGTGGAGGTTACACAGGTCAAGCTGGTGCAATCCGTCACGGAGTTGCACGTGCGCTACTTCAAGTAGACCCTGATAACCGTCCGGCTCTTAAATCAGCTGGATTCTTAACTCGTGATGCACGTATGAAAGAACGTAAGAAATACGGTCTTAAAGCAGCACGTCGTGCACCTCAGTTCTCAAAACGTTAATATCACTGTTATATCAACGTTCGGCCCTCTTTGCTCTTATGGAGCAGGGAGGGTTTTTTCGGTTCTATTATAAATGTTGGGGTATGGAGAAAGTTTTGTGAAAAAAAGCACGCAGACCCTAATGTCCTTAATACTTGAATTTGCCGAAACAAGAAAAAGGATAGGAGCTGCGTGTACATGCACCATAACATGATTATCCCAGTATTAGAAGATGTCATTATTACAAATTCAGAAGTCATTGAGGGAACCTGGAAGCTTTCTGTAGAGGTTCCGAAGTGTCGTCATAAATGTCCTTGTTGCGGTAATAGGACCAACCGTGTTCATGATTACAGGCTTCAGAAGATCAAACATCTTAACGAAACGAAGGTATTTAAATGTAAATTTGGCTTTAAACGGTATGAATGTTTCCGAATGCGAATCTTATTGCACCATCAATTGAAATACATACCGGTACATATAGGTTAAGGGGCAGGCGGAAACTTGCCTACCTAAACATTTGACTTAGAACCCTTTTTATATGAAATGTATTCTCCCACTCTCTTTTATTGGTTATAATAGGAATATAGTCATAAACAGGGGGTGTATCATGGGAAAAAGCAATTTTCATTTTCTTTCTGACAAATGGGACATCTTAGCTAACCTAGGTGAGACCGCAGAAAGTAACGTCTTTATAGATCCAAACACAACCTTGATGAAACTACGAGTATTTGCTGAGACGTTAACGAAATTTATACTGGCATTTGAAGAGATTAAGGAAACGTATGATACAAAACAAACAGATCGCATCCAAGCATTAAGAAGAGATGACCTAATTACTCAAGAAATAGATGATATCCTTGAAACCATTCGCAAAAAAGGTAATAAGGCTATGCATGAGGGATATGGTACACAGAAGGAAGCTCTAGCATTAGTCCATATGGCATTCCGTCTAGCCGTTTGGTTTATGCAAGTATACGGTGACTATAATTTTGAGGAGCCGGAATATCAGGAACCAGTTCCAGTAAAAAAAGTGGATGAAGAAGAACTAAATAAATTGTCTGCTACATATGAAAATAAATTAGCAACACTCGAGAACGAACTAGAAAAACTAAGGCTCGTTCAAACTCATATACCGGATAAAGACAAGCTCAAACGAAAAAAAGCTGCTAGAACGTTTGGAAGTAACTTAAACTTAACAGAGGCCGAAACACGTATAAAAATAGATGAACAGTTACGCGAAGCAGGTTGGGAAGTGGATACGGAAGAGCTGCGATATGGAAAAGGTGTTCGTCCTGAAAAAGGAAAGAATTTAGCTATTGCTGAATGGCCATTAAAAAAAGGATTTGCCGATTATGCTTTGTTTATTGGGTTAGAGTTCGTTGGAATCATCGAAGCGAAGAGATTGAGTAAGAACATCCCCTCTGACATAGAGCAGGCAAAGAACTATGCTCGGCTAGTAGAAAAAAAGGGCGACGAGACTATCTTACAACCGTATGGCGATTATTTTGTTCCGTTTTTATTTGCAACAAATGGACGACCATACATGAAGCAATTTGAGTCTAAATCAGGAATATGGTTTTTAGATGCAAGAAAGCCAACCAATCATCCGCGTCCCCTTAAGGCATGGTATTCTCCACAAGGTCTAAAAGAGTTGTTAAAACAAGACGTAGATCGAGCAAATCAAAAACTCCAAGATGAAACACTAGATTATTTAAATTTACGACCTTATCAAGAGGATGCCATCAAAGCGGTTGAACGTGCTGTGGAAAAGGAACAGCGTGAGATTTTACTTGCAATGGCAACAGGAACTGGGAAAACAAGAATGGCAATTGGTCTTATTTATCGTCTCATAAAACATAACCGTTTTAAACGTATTTTGTTTTTAGTTGATCGGTCTGCACTTGGGGAACAAGCAGAGGGTGCATTTAAAGATTCTAAGCTAGAAAATTACCACTCATTCACGGAAATTTTTGAGCTTCAATCTCTAGATGATGTACAACCTAATCCAGAAACAAAAGTGCAAATTGCCACTGTACAAGGGATGTTAAAGCGATTATTCTACTCTGACAACGAGCAAAATAAACCGACTGTAGATCAATATGATTGTATCATCGTCGATGAAGCTCATAGAGGCTATACACTCGATAAGGAATTGTCAGAAGTAGAAGAGTTATTTAGGGATCATCAGGACTATGTGAGTAAATACCGCCAAGTGTTAGAGTATTTTGATGCAACAAAAATCGGTTTAACTGCCACTCCTGCTCTACATACTGTTGAGATTTTTAGGAAAGCTGTGTTTACTTATTCCTACCGTGAAGCAGTGGTGGATGGCTATTTGATCGACCATGAGCCACCGTATCAATTTGAGACAGCGCTAAAGAAAAAAGGCATTCAATGGTCTGTCGGAGAGACAGTAGACATTTACAATACTCGGACGGGTGAAATCGAAACGGAGCTGCTAGAAGACGAAGTAAATATTGAAGTAACCAACTTTAATAAAACCGTGATTACCGAAAACTTTAACCGCGTGATTCTAGCAGAACTAGCTAAGTACATTGATCCAACGAGTCTGGGAAAAACGTTAATGTTCGCAGCAACAGATGATCATGCCGATATGATTGTAAGGATTTTTAAAGAAGAGTTAGAAGAAATTCATGGACCAATTGATGATAATGCGGTAATGAAAATTACTGGCTCGATTAAAAATCCATCCCAAGCGATAAAGTTATTTAAAAACGAACGCTTACCGAACATCGTTGTGACCGTTGATTTACTAACAACAGGCGTCGACGTGCCTCCGATTACCAATTTGGTCTTTCTAAGACGTGTTCGCTCTCGGATTCTCTATGAGCAAATGCTGGGCCGGGCAACAAGGCGTTATGATGAAATTGGAAAGGATCACTTCTCTATTTATGATGCAGTCGGAATCTACGAGTCACTAAAGCCTTATACAACAATGAAACCAGTTGTCAAAAGCCCAAAAGTAACCGTGCAACAGTTAGTAGAAGAATTGGAGCAGTTGGATGATAAAGGCCAACAACAGCAGCATAAAGAAGAATTGATTGCAAAAGTCCAGCGTAGAAAGCAGCGTTGGGAAGAAAAGGACCATGAAGACTTTAAAGTCCTATCGGGTGGGCAAACGATAAATGAGTTCGTGGAATGGATGAAACAATCAGAACCAGAAAAAGTGATCGAAAAATTAACATCTAACCAAAACATACTACAGTACCTTGACGAGAATAGAGGAAGACCTGTACTTCAGTATATTTCAACACATGAAGATGAAGTGAGAGAAGTTACTCGTGGGTATGGGGATGCGGAGAAGCCAGAAGATTATTTGCAAAGCTTTAATCAGTTTATTAAAGAGAACATGAACTTGATTCCAGCTCTTCAAGTGGTCTGTACACGTCCTAAAGAATTAACGCGTCAGCAATTAAGAGAGTTAAGGATTGCACTAGACCAAAAGGGTTTCACAGAAAAGAGCTTACAAACAGCGTGGCGAGATGCGAAAAATGAAGATATTGCAGCTGATATTATTAGTTTTATTCGCCAACAGGCATTAGGGGATCCATTAATGGACCACGAGGAACGAATAAAGAATGCGATGAAAAAAATCTATGGAATGAAAGCATGGCCGAAAATCCAGAAGTCATGGTTAGAACGGATCGAAAAGCAACTTTTAAAAGAATCTGTCTTAGACCCAGACCCAGAGCAAGCATTTGATGTCGAACCATTTAAAAGTCGTGGTGGATACAAGCAGTTAAATAAGATATTTGATGGACAACTAGACGATATTGTGAGTAAAATCAACTATGCATTATATGTTAATGATGAGAAGGAGCAAGCTTAATATATGGGTAACCAACAGATTGTACAGAAATTATGGAATTTATGTAACGTATTACGAGATGATGGGATTACGTATCATCAATACGTAACAGAATTAACTTATTTATTGTTTTTAAAAATGATGAAGGAAACAGATAACGAGGATAAGGCAGCGATACCTGAAGAGTACCGCTGGGGTTCATTAGTAAGCATTCATGGTCTTGAACTAAAGACTCATTACCAAAAGTTGCTTATTGATTTAGGTAATGAAGGTAACGATGTTCTAAAGCAAATCTATACAAATGCTAAAACAAATATAGATGAACCAAAGAACTTAGAGAAAATTGTTCGTTCAATTGACGAGCTTGATTGGTACAGCGCAAAAGAAGAGGGGCTAGGTGACTTATACGAGGGTCTATTAGAAAAGAATGCGAGTGAAACAAAATCAGGTGCAGGGCAGTACTTTACTCCTCGTGTTTTGATTGACGTAATTGTTAAGCTGGTAAACCCACAACCGGGAGAGCGTTGTAATGACCCAGCCGCTGGAACATTTGGATTTATGATTGCAGCGGACCGTTATGTTCGTGAGCAAACAGACGATTATTTTGATTTAGGGGAAAAAGAAGCTGAATTTCAAAAATATAAAGCTTTTACTGGTGTTGAACTTGTGAAAGACACTCATCGTCTAGCACTGATGAATGCGATGTTACACGACATTCAAGGTGAAATTACATTAGGTGATACATTATCGGAAATGGGTAAGAACCTTAAAAATTATGACGTGATCTTGACGAATCCACCATTCGGTACAAAGCAAGGTGGGGAACGTCCTACCCGTGATGACTTAACATTTACTTCTACGAACAAACAGTTAAACTTCTTGCAGCATATATATCGTGCTTTAAAACCAGATGGTAAAGCACGTGCAGCTGTTGTATTACCAGATAACGTCCTATTTGAAAGTGGAATGGGAGCTAAAATTCGAGAAGATTTAATGGATAAGTGTAACCTACACACGATCTTACGCTTACCTACTGGGATTTTTTATGCTCAAGGTGTTAAGACGAACGTTCTTTTCTTTACTCGTGGTGTAACAGATAAGGATAATACAAAAGGTGTGTGGGTGTATGATCTACGAACGAATATGCCTAGCTTTGGTAAAAGAACACCTTTAACAGAAAAGCATTTTGAAGCATTTGTCTCTGCATATGAATCAGAAGACAGAGTGAATGTAAAAGATGAACGCTTTAATGTCTTTACTCGTGAAGAGATTCAGAAAAAGGATAATAGTTTAGATATTGGGCTAATTGCAGATGAATCTTTATCGGCTTATGATAACCTACCTGATCCAATTGAATCAGCAGAAGAGGCGATTGAAAAACTTGAGCAAGCTGTTAGCTTATTGAATGAGGTTGTAGCAGAGCTTCGTGAGGTTGAGGAAGGTAAGGTTATTACTGAACCAGTTGAGGTGGGAAGGAATGAGTAGGAAAGGTAAGATAAAGCAGAAAGTAGAGGGATTGATAGAAGAAGCATTTCCTGTGGAAGAGCAGCCTTATGAAGTGCCAGAAAATTGGACATGGGTTAGCCTTGGGCATTTATCCAAAGTTGTTTCAAAGGGTACTACCCCTCCAAAGAGTAAAGGTCATGATTATACAGATGAAGGTGTCAATTTTTTAAGGGTTGAGAATATCACAAAAAATAGAACTTTAGATTTATCAAAAGTGAAATTTATTAATGAAGTTACTCATGATAGTGTTCTAAAGAGATCTAAGGGGGAAGAGAATGATATCTTAATTTCTATAGCAGGAGCATTAGGAAGAGTAGCAATAATTAAAAAAGAACACCTTCCGTGTAATATGAATCAAGCTATAGCATTCATAAGACTTCTTAATAATAAGATAAATCATGAATATATAATGTATGGTCTTTCTTCTCCAGCCTTGCAAAATAATTTATTAAGTCAACAAAAGACTACAGCACAGGCAAACCTAACATTAAAAAATATAAGTGAAATATCAATTCCTTTACCTCCTTTAAAAGAACAAAAACGAATTGCTGACAAAGTGGAACGCCTTTTAATTAAAATTGGCGACGCAAAGCGATTAATTGAGGAAGCAAAGGAAACGTTTGAAATTCGACGAGCTGCAATTTTAGATAGGGCTTTTCGTGGGGAATTAACTAAAAAGTGGCGTGAGGAAAACCCCGTTAATAATCATGACTTAGAGCAGCTAGTTAATGATGGTGATTTTCCTTACCAACTACCTTTAGGTTGGAAGTGGAAAAAATTAAAAGACGTTGTGGAACAAGACAAACATGCAATGAAAAGGGGCCCGTTCGGGAGTGCTCTAAAAAAAGAGTTCTTTGTAAAAGAAGGTTATAAAGTATATGAACAAAAAAATGCGATTTATGACGATTTCACAATTGGTACGTATTATATAAATGAAGAAAAATACAAGGAACTGGAAGCGTTCAAAGTTCTTCCAGGTGATTTGATAATTAGTTGTTCCGGAACAATTGGTAAAATTGCTATAGCTCCTCAAGATATAGAAGAAGGCGTTATTAACCAAGCTCTATTAAAGATCTCATTGAATGAAGATTTAATTAATTCGCAATATTTTATAGAGTTGTTTCGCTCCGAGACTTTTAATAATCAAGTTACTGATAATACAAGAGGGACAGCTATAAAAAATATTGCTTCAGTCAAAGTGTTAAAGGAATTAATGGTTCCAGTACCTTCAATAAATGAACAAAGAGAAATTGTTAGGATATTGAGTGGTTATGATGAAAAACAAAAAGAAATATTGGAGAATTTAAATTTTAATACCGAACAATTGAAAACATCTATCTTAAATAAAGCCTTCCGTGGCGAACTGGGTACAAATGATCCAACAGAAGAAAGTGCAATCCAATTACTAAAAGAAGTCCTACAAGAACAAGTAAAGTAACATAATTTTCGTGACCACATTCTGACCACGAAATATATAGAAGAATATATTACCCATTTTTTATATAAAGCAAAAAGCCCTAAAAAATAAGGCTTTTCGAAAATCATTTCATTCCCAGTTTCTTCATATTTAATAGTTGAATAAAAGAGCGTAAGAAATACGGTCTTAAAGCAGCACGTCGTGCACCTCAGTTCTCAAAACGTTAATATCCTTGTTATATCAACGTTCAGTCCTCTTTGCTCTTATGGAGCAGGAGGGTTTTTTCATGCCCCGATGTGGAATTGAATACCCCTTGAATACCCCGAGCTAAAAAGTCATGTACTTCTGGAACATCTCGGCTGTTTTTTCCTTCGCTTCTTCGGTCACGGGAGTGTAAATATCCAATGCCTCTTATTTGAATCGATGGTTCGTTTGCTATCTGCGCGTTGTTAATTTTGCTTAGGTCGTGTACTTTTGGAGAAATTGTGGTAAGATGGTACTAACAAAGCATATACTAAAAAGTGACCACAGTTCCCGCTGTGGCCACTAGATATCCATTCTCTTAATAGGGGATTCGTGTTATCTGTTCTATGAAGAAAAAATAGCCCTCGCCCATGCGAATAGGGGGGCTATTTTTTTACGTTCAAAATAGCAATAACAACGGCAATCAGCGCTATCATCATAGTCGAGAAAGAAATCATGAGTGTTAGAGCCTGAAATGTCGTCATGGCCTCACCCCCTTTCGGGGACAACACCAACCACCCTATCCGTTTTTTAAAAACGCTAAATCGAATGAATATCTATCATCTATTATACCATAAATATCCACAGTACACCTTTGTTTTCATAAAGAAAACCCTGTAATATCAAGGTGTTTTACGGTTTTTATATCGATGTTCTGGGCGATTAATGTGTGGGAACCAAGTATTTGGATAACTACCTTTATTGGTGCAATTTCCTTCAACAAAGAAAAAAGTGCACCGTGAAGCGTTACACTAAGAGGGCACCAAAAAAGTTAAAAATCAAACCTTTTCAGTGGCCAAGTAAACCAAATGCTTTTAAGTGCTTGCTAAAAATCCAATTTAATTACGGTCCAATACTTACGTAAAGTGAATTAACAGCTACTCCTAGAAAGAAGCGTTTGTACTCGTATTGATCTCCTTTAAACTCCTCTCTTTTCATAGAATGATTACCCTTTTTTCTGATTCTCAAGCCCTGATCAAAATGACCTGTTTCACATGAATATAAGAAAAAGTGTTAAATAGTTCCTTCTGATACGTTACACTAGAATTTGTCAAAAGAAACGTAAGGAATTGAAAACCTCGTAAGGAGGATGGATCACGATGAGACGTCTTTGTTTAGCTATGTGTATGGTAGTGAGTGTGATGAGTTTAGGAGGTTGTTTATCGATGTTTGGTGAAATTTCAGAAGAAGAACATGCAGAACGTACGTTGATGAGCGTCAATGAATATACAGGAGAAGAATACAGACTTCGCGGTGGTCAAGCAACGAATGACTTAGCACAGGAATTGTTCCCCGACATCGAAGAGGCGGTACAAGCGTTTTTTCGAGAGGAATACAAAACCGATGTGATCGTTCACAATGCAGTAGGGGCATCAGGAGGAGCGACGGTGTTTGTTGAATCGGTTGGTGAACCCCATTTTCATACGTTTGCCGTTATCCCGATTGACACTGAAAACAAACGAGTTCGGGCAGAGGATGTTTGGACTGAGGAAGGGCAAGTCGAGCAAAGCCTTTTTGGTGGTCTGCTGGCGATGATCATGGAGGATGAATTTAAAGCGTTAGAGGAGTATTTAGTCGGATTAACGAAGGAATATCCGGTAGTAGGGCTACGGCAAGAGGCGGTTAATAACGTGAAAGCGACCGGGTATACAACCCCTCACTTCTTCGTTCAACCTTTGACGATGGATGAGTTAGAAGAGGTCAATCAACTGTATCTCAATAATCCAGATATCACGAAAGAGGAATTGAGAGAGCACTTTGATATAGAAAGTTATAAAGCAGAGAGTTTATCAATAGTAATCAATTTATATATGAGTGAACCAGGGGTGGATCCAGATGAAGAGATATTTGACATGGTTGTAGATGATTTGGAATCTATGAATTGTATTCCTCGAGGGGCATACGCGTTTTTGTTACGCGATAATAATGTTATTAAACGTACCGGTACAGGAAATGATCAAAATTATCTTAGACGTAATACACCAAACAAGATTATAAGAGATTGATATAAGAGTTGGAGGTGCAATAAGGTGGATCAAATTACAATGAATCGTACATCTGATAGGGAACTTGTACAAATGGGAGGTTTACATGCGTATCTAGAGCATGAAGAAGGTTCAAGTATTACAATAGAAAATAGAGATTTTGAGGTCATCCACACCGAATACAACCACCCCACCGGTCTCGATGCCCTAACCGTTCAAAACCTCGAAACCGGCGAATACACCGTCGTGTTCGTCGGCACGGACGTCGAAAGCAAGTACGGCATGCAGGATGTGAAGACGAATGTGCAGCTTTTGACGGGGCCAACGCCTGCACAGCTTGAGGCGGGAGTGGCGTATGTGGAGTCGGTTCAGGTAGAGCTAGGGATTGAAGTTGAATCGCTTGCGGGTAATTCGCTTGGTGGTAGTTTGGCGAATGCGGCTGCTGTTGCCTTTCCTCATATGCGGGCTGTGACGTTGAATCCGGCGCCTCTTCCGGCAGGGTTGCTTGATCCTGATACAGAGTATGAGAATATGACCAATTATTTGACGGAGAATGATATTTTGACGACGGCGCTTCGAGCGGGGAGGATTGCTCATCAAGTCCCTGGAAAGCATGTTGAGATTTATCAAGGGGTTCCGGGCTTAGCACAGCTTGTCCCGAATCATACGGGGTATATAAAGGACGGCAATCGCCATGTGCCAACGTTAACGATTGGAGAGTACGGACAGCCAGGGTACGGCCATATATACATGGATGCCGATCGACACATTGTGACGAGCATTTGGACGGGGCAGCCGTTATATGGACAACGCTCTGAGCGCATTCAGATTGACTATGAACAGCTGTCTCTATTAGGTGCAGGGTTAGAGCCTGCTGTGATTGACCGGTTGACGTTAGCTCAAACGTATCTGACTCATGCAATGGATATTGTTGAGCATCAGAGAACGCAAAAGCATAGGCGGGTGAATGAATTGCGCGAGGCCTTTCTCGACATGTTTGAGCAGCTTGCGGATCGGCAATTGCTTTTCAATATCCATTTACCTCATAATGAATTAAAAAAGATCATTCAGCGTTTACATACCTTACTTGATCAAGCAGAAGCACAATGTGCGTCCCTTGACATCCTTTTAAATTCCCCACCGATGGAATTAGTCGAATCCCTTTTTAACACGAGCGTTGATGTGGCTAGTTTGTTCGCTCCTGTTCGAAATTATTTATATGAATTAGAAGAAAAAGTCGACGAATTGTCTTCTTATGTCAATGAACTGATCATGGACAAAGTAGAGGACTTATTAAAAGGAGGCCAGAAGGTCTTTTTGGATGTGGTTGTCGATGAGTTAGCGGCTCACCACGAATTGGTCGGTCGGAATCAGGAGCAAGTCTTAACGCAAGTGAAGGAGTTTCGAAGTCAAGTATCGCAAACGGCTTCAGAATTTGAATATGTCGACCATCAAATAACAGACGCGGTTCGCCAGGGGGGGACAGTAGGGCTATCGGGTCCTGTTCAGAGCACGAACATCGTGACATTGGAGGAGTCGCCTTACATGCTTTATTTTATGAAGTTCAAAGAATTGCATCGTAATATGGCAATTGAAGGGTTTAGGTTGAGTACATATCCAATTGTTGTCACGCTAGTTGGGGCGATTGACTTCGTTTTAGGAAGCATCAAGTTAGGAGCAGAGGCGATTCAGCTTGCGATTAGAGAAGATTCTCGGTTAGGGAGAAAAGTTCAATTAGCTGATACCGCTTTACGAACCTTTTTCAATTATGAGAGCCAAGTTATTGCTGCAGTGAACCGGGCGCGAGAGCAGCTAGATGATTTCATCGATACGGTGCAAGGGCTTCGAAATGGGCTATCTATGTTACAGGACAATTACCCAACACTCGTCAATAAGCTACGTCCCTATGTGGATTCGGCGTTATTCCGTCAAGAAGATTACCAGAATGTCTATTTCTATAACCATGCCGCACGGTCGCTCATACGAGAGTCGGAGGTTGTCTTTGACGATGTGTACTATCATTTCCAAATGAATCGAGCGAAGTCGATTAGGATGCTGAGAGAGGTATCAAATAATGTCGTTGGAAATCTACAAGTGCTGGATGAACAAGTGAAACGTTGTTCAACAGGCTAAAACTAACAATCTAACAATGATGAAGGTGAATGTGAGATGGGTCAACGTTCATCTTTTTTTGTCGTTGGTGTGCTACTGATCTATAAGGAATGCGACAAAATCGGGTCATTAGAGATCGACGAGCGCCTATTTCCCTTTCCACGTTACCTCTTTGCTAGGAGCTAGTAACTAACGGTTTGGTTTTGATAACAGTTAATCCTTATCAAAGGATAATTCCTGGCCATTGATGTAAAAGGGCTTGTTCGTATCAATGCCAGCTAACTCTAATCTGTATTTTATGCAGTGCGACAGGAATATATGGGGCTTGCTCGTTTGCGTAACGGATGAGACTGCCGAATGCATTCACTGCTTGATCTAAAGTCTGATATGAATCAGTGCCACCTAAGTTATTTATCGCACTTTGAAACGAATGCTCTATTTCTCTTAGACCGCTAAATCTTCTTACGACAATTTAGAAAGTTCAGGGACTACATCGGGGTTTTGTACATGAAGCATCTTTCGAATTATTCTATTCTTTTCTTCGATATAAGTATGTCCAAGGGAGGTCTTAGAAGTTGATAGAATAGTCTTTATCCCCAACGGTTAAGAATTTATCAATACCCGTATCGGTCTTTAAAGTAATTTTTGATCCAGGCGTTAGAATTAAGGCATTATCCGTCTGAGGGTTGTTTGTTATTTGCTTTTGTAATTCAACTTCGGTTAAAAAAGGTAGATTTTATAAGCGTTGTTATTGTTATGACTTCCTTAATTAATTCTTCCTGAGAAATTTCAAAACCCGTGTTGATCCAATTGGTTAACAGACCATAAAAGCCATATGCGGTGTAGCGTTTAAATGCAGCAAAAGCTGGTGTCGTGAACGTGACTCGTTCCCTTGCTTTAGAATTTGCAGAACGTAATATTCGTATCAATGCATGATGTCCAGGATTTATTGAAACACCCATTTTAGGTGATACAGATAGAGAATTCCTAACAAATGCAACACCAATGAAACGTCTAGGTAAACCAGAAGAAATGGCAAAAGCGGTATTATTCATGGCCAGCGATGACACTACTTTCATGACTGATCATTCCCTAGTCGTTGATGGTGGATACACGGCACAATAATAGTAGAATGTGAATGTAACCAAATGGGTAGCTTTCTCCTAAGTTGTGATGAAATCGATAAAGTTGGGCAGTTTAATGTTAACGAGGTGTCCTGCAATGTTGTTCACGTAATAATAAGAAGAGAAGGTGACTGTCATGGAAAGATTTGAAGGAAAAGTTGTACTAATTACTGGAGCAGGATCTGGCCTAGGTCGTGCTGTTGCATTACAGGTAGCAAAAGAAGGAGCGAAGCTATCTTTAGTTGATTTAAATGAAAAAGGATTAGAAGAAACAAAAAGCGAGGTTCAAAAAGTAGCTCTAAATGCCGACGTGCTTTTAGTAACGGCTAATGTCGCTAACGAAGATGAAGTTAGAAATTATGTGGATAAAACAGTAGAAGCATTTGGAACAATTGATGGTTTCTTTAATAATGCTGGAATTGAAGGGAAACAAAACGCGACTGAAGATTTCGGTTCTGAGGAGTTTCGTAAAGTTGTAGATGTCAACCTAAATGGTGTATTTTATGGTATGACATATGTTCTTAAAGTGATGAAAGAAAAAGGTAGCGGCCATATCGTAAATACGGCTTCTGTTGGTGGTATTCGTGGCGTTGGTAACCAATCAGGCTATGCGGCTAGTAAGCATGGAGTCGTTGGTTTAACACGTAATTCAGCTATTGAGTACGGTCAATTTGGTATTACGATTAATGCGATTGCACCAGGAGCCATTATGACACCAATGGTTGAAGGATCATTAAAACAAATTGGTGGTGAAGATGGATGGGAAGAAGTAGGGAAAGCGTTTGTTGAGCCTAACCCAATGAAACGTTTTGGCAAACCAGAGGAAGTAGGCTACCTTACTGCCTTCCTTCTATCTGATCAAGCAGGATTTGTCAATGCAGCGGTTGTGCCAATTGATGGTGGACAATCTTATAAGTATTAAGATATGGCTGCCCCTTTTATTTGCAATTCGGTTATCCAAAAAGGTATATCAAAACAATATCGATTACTAAAAGAAGCAAGGGGAGGGTCTCTTGCTTCTTTTACTGCATAATCAGACTTATAAAATTCGAGGAAGGAAATGTGGGGAAAGAATAGAGGGTATTGGCAAACTCAAAGAAGAGCCACGGCTTCGCGCGTTACACGTTTTTCTGAAAGAACTCCAATTTCAGAAAAACTGAAAGCCTCTGTAACGGCTTCACACGTCGCTTACAGAAAAGATGCTGTCGTGTTTTTCTTACATAATCAGAATTTATAAGCGTTTAGCGTTGCAGAAGCGGAGGGCGTAGGTCGCGTGCTCTTCGGTTCCTCATTACGCTATTTCGGTTTTTTGGTCTCATTTAGCTTTAATAGCGGAATGAGGATTCCCTTTGTTCTTTGTGAGATCCTTTTTTCTCTCTGATGGAATGCGATAAACAGCTATTGACTTTTTATATAATAAACAGAAGTTACTGGGGATTAGACTCTCTAATCAGTAGAGTTCAATAAGTTGTATGTGTTACGAGAACCTGATGAGGGTTAATCAATTTCAGAACATTCCTGCTGTTGAATTCGACGTATTATTTTAAGTGAAATAATGGTATAATAATTTCAGCGAAAGGAGTTAATATGATGCCAAATATTAAACCTGTTTCAGATTTAAGAAATTATAATGAAGTTTTAAAGGACATCGCGGTAGGTGAGCCGGTTTTTTTAACGAAAAATGGACGAGGTAAATATGCGATTATTGATATTGAAGAATATGAGAAAAACCTAGCTACGATTAAACTGCTTTCAAAGCTTATGGAAGCTGAAAAAGCAATAAAAACTGGAGATGAATGGCTAACTGAAGAACAAGTTAAGAATGATCTAGGAGTTTAATCTTTATGTATAAGTTGAGAATAAACCCTGTTGCTAAACAAGACTTGTATGATATTAAGGAATATATGATTAAAGAATTTGATAATCCGACGGCTGCTGTAAATATAGTTTCAACTATCATTGAGAGTTACAAAAAACTAAAAGTTTATCCAATGTTAGGTCTACAGTTATCATCAAAAATTCATATTGAAACAGATTACCGGTTTTTAGTCAGTGGTAACTACATTGTTTTTTATAAATTTGATGATGTTTATGTTTCGATCTATCGAATTTTAGATTCGAGAAGAGATTATGTAAAGTTATTATTTAACGAAGAAATGAATTCAAATAAGGAATAGTGAAACCTTTAAAATCGTTGAGAAATATGTGGATGAACGAACGTTATTCGTAAAACAAAGCAAGATACAGTAGAAGGCATTGGAAAAGGCTATATCACCTTTCCAATGCCTTCAATGTAAGAATGACACATATGTCTACATCCCTCGATACTCAAACCAATCAAAATCAGCGACATTTTCACTTGCTGCTCCTTGGCTGCTCGCATACATACCGATATACGCTCCGACAAATCCTCCTGCAACATCAGTACTGAGGATGCGGCCATCGACATATTCCTTCAGTGTCTGCCATTGCTCGAACTTTGTAGCATAATAAAAATGATAATCCTGTTCGATAGCCTCTACTTTTAAATAGAGCTTTTCGCTTTCTGGTAGCTTCGCTTGTGCGACAACCTCCTCAGCTCCTGCCTCGCGTTTGATGAGCTGAAGCCTTCTATCTCCGTTGATGGAAGAGAGCTCGACTCGATATTGATAGTTGTGATTTTGCAAGAGGACGATTCCTGCTACCTCCTGTTCGTGGTGCGGCTCGAACTCTAACGCACAGCGAGCGGCGAAGGATAGGTGCTCTTGGCGTCTCCCGATAAAGCTTGGGTTGACCTCTTCATTAATCATTTCAGGCTTTAGCTTTAAGCGTAGGTAGCCGGGTCGCTCAGCTAATGACCAGAAGTCACCGCGAGGCGTACGGATGAAGTTCCAGCGTTGATCTAATTCGGCTGCTTCAAAATGGTCACAAGCAGGTGCTGTTGGCCAGCGGTGTTCACGGAGTGAGGGGCGTTTTGTTTCGATTTCGATGATTCCTTTTCCTGGATTGACGAGTGGCCAATCCTCCTCCCATGTGAACGGAACGAGAAATGTTTCTCGTCCGAGGTTGCGGTAATAGCCCCCATAAGGCCTTGAAGCGAGGGCAACCATCCATCCTTCACCGTCCTGAGTTTCGACGATATCGGCATGACCGACATTGACGATAGGATAGTCTCTTCCTAAATGACGATGTGTCAATATTGGATTGAGCTTGCAGTTTTCATAAGGACCGGTAAGAGACTTGCTTCGGGCGACCGTGACGGAGTGAGTGTGGCCAGTGCCACCCTCTGCGATCAGTAAGTAATAATAGCCATTTCGCTTATAAAGGTGGGGTGATTCTTGCGCGTGGATTTGCTTAAGAGCGCCATCCCATAAGCTATAGCGTTCCCCCACTAAAGTCCCTTTCTCTAAGTCAACCTCCTGTAGCCAAATTTCCATATGCTTTGGATAGTGTTGACCAGAAGGTGGCTTGCGGTTTGCTGTACAGTAGCATGTGCCATCCTCATCAAAGAAAAACGATGAATCAATTCCTGGTGCGCCTTCTAGCCAAATCGGATCGGACCAGTCTCCTTCTGCGTCTTCGGTTGTCACGTAGAAGTTGCGACGAGCCCCTGTTTGACTTTCAACGAACGTTGTAATCATATAGAACGTTCCTTCGTGATAACGAATCGTTGGTGCATAGATTCCTTTTGAATAAGGTGTGCCATCAAGGTTTAATTGTGAAGGCCGATCGAGCACGTGGCCGATTTGTCGCCAATTCACGAGATCCTTACTATGAAAGATCGGTACACCGGGGAAGTATTCAAAGGTAGAGGTGACAAGGTAATAATCATCATTGACACGACAAATCGATGGGTCTGGGTAGAAGCCAGGGATAATTGGATTTTGAAACGTTTTCATGATTTTCCTCCCTTTCATTCCTTTGTTTCCATTAGTTTAGTATAATAAAAGCAAAAAATGTTTGTGTTTCTTGCTTAATTATGGCTCATTTTTAGTGATGTTTGCTCAATTTTGAGAGGGTGGCGAAAATGAAAGATGAACAAAAATATTATATTGAAGGCTCTCATTTTTCGATTCAATATATGTATCAAACGGGGTATTCCAGAATGACACGTCCTCATTCTCATTCCTCATATGAGCTATTTTATATTTATCATGGGAGCAAATACTTTTTTATTAACGATACGGTATACTTAGGGCAAAAAGGAGATTTAATCTTCATTCAGCCGAATGATATTCATCGGACAAGCAGTTCAAATGATCTGGAATGTGAGCGGATGCTAATGAACGTTTCAGATGAATTTATAGAGCTGGAATTAAGCCGATTCCAAGCTTCGTTTGCCCAGTTTTCTCGTTCCTTGTTTCGGTTTCAAGTAGACGAGCAACCGCTGATTGAAGAGGTGATCGAGAAGATGTACCGAGAAAGCCGCGAGCGACGAATCGGCTATGAGGCATGTGTCCGTTCCGCATTGACCGAGCTATTTGTTCAAATGAAACGAGTAGAAGTCGAAGAAAGCAACCGACACATCCATTCTGATCACCCTTTACAACAAAAGGTAACTGAGGTTGCTAGCTATATAAAGAAGCATTATGATCAGGCACTTACGTTAGATGAAGTAGCTAAAGCCGTCTATATTAGTCCGGCCTATTTAAGTCGTAGCTTTAAACGGTTAACCGGCTTTACGTTCAAGGACTATGTACAAGCTGTGCGTATACGCGAGGCGAAGCGTCTATTGCGAGAAACGTCAACGCCAATAGGGCGAATTGCTGAGCTTGTTGGCTTTTCTTATACGGCTAATTTTAATGTGACGTTTAAGAAAGTAACGGGAGTCAGACCGTTATCCTATCGCAAGCAAAAGCGAAAATAAGTGAGGAGGGGAATACGTGTATAAGGTGTTTATCGTTGAAGATGATCAATCATTACAGTCTCTTATGAAGGAAGCGCTTGAACAGCATGGATATGAGGCTTTTTTGCAAACAGATTTTAAAACCGTTACGGAGGACTTTATTCAAATACAACCAGACCTCGTTTTGTTAGATATTCATTTGCCTTATTATGATGGCTATTTTTTATGTCATAGTCTTCGAAAGCATTCGAATGTGCCAATTATCATGATTTCAGCCAAAAGTGCTGAGGTTGATCAGGTTATGGCGATTGAATATGGAGCTGACGATTATATCACAAAGCCTTTTACGTTTGACATATTGCTATCAAAGGTGAAAGCAACGATTCGGCGAGTATACGGTGAGTATGCAAAACGGGATACAAGTGTGTTCTCGATCGGTGATTTGTCTATCGATAGTCAAAAGCTGACGATGAGCTTTAAGCAACAAGGAGTAGAGCTAAGTAAAAATGAGTATAAGCTTATGAAAAAATTCATGGAGAACAACGGCACGTTCTTATCAAGAGAGCAATTAATTGAAGAAGTTTGGGATGATATAGCGTTTGTTGATGATAATACGTTAACGGTCAATATTACGAGAATCAAGCAGAAGCTGGCTGAAATTGGATTAAAGGATACAGTGATAAAAAGCAAGCGAGGGGTTGGTTATATTTTTCATTATGATGAACGGAGTGGTGACAGGTGATGAAACGAATCCTCTCTAACTATTTGAAGGATCGCGCGCTTTTTATGACTTTTTACTTGATGAGCTTCATTTGTGTCATTGGATTCTTCTATTTAAGTGATCCCATTCGAAATGAAATTCTCTATCCCGTTTATATCGGTTTCTTTTTTTTAGTCGTTTTCTTATTGGTTGATGGAACGAATTATTATCAATTTAATAAGCGTGTTCAGCTTTTACTTATGGACGAATATGCGGAGCTTCAGCCAAAGTCAAAAGAACAAGCACAGATGAAGCAATTGTTAGATAGACGTAATCGTCAGACGAATGCTGAGCATAGCCAATTAGTGGAGCAGCATAAAGAAGGTATGGCCTTTCTCTCCCATTGGATTCATCATTTAAAAACACCGGTGTCTGTTATGGAGCTCATATTAGATCGTCAATTAGAGAATGAGGAGGATATGAAGAGGCTGAAGCAGGAAAATAAAATGTTACATACGAGGATTGAGCAAGGTTTAACGATGATACGAATGGAACGTTTTGAGAATGATTTTGAAATTCGTGCGGTTCACCTAATCACTTCGTTACGAGAAGTGATTAATGAGAGAAAGAGCGACTTTATCTATAACAGCGTCTACCCACTTATTGAATGTGAGCAAGAAGAGTTACTTGTCCTAACAGATAAAAAATGGAATAACATCATGCTAGATCAAGTTATCTCGAATGCCATTAAATATTCTAGTGGTCAAGGCAAGAAAATGATAGTTCGCGTGGAGCGCGAGCATCAGCGTGTCATTGTATCGATAACGGATCATGGAATTGGGATACCTCCCTATGATATGGAGCGGATTTTTGATCCATTCTTTACTGGTGAGAATGGGCGCGAGTTTCGCCACTCTTCAGGAATTGGCCTCTATTTATGCAAGAAAATCGCAGAAAAGCTAGATCATGCATTATCCGTTCATTCAGAGTTAAACAAAGGAACGACGGTTTCGATTACATACCTTACAAAATCGTAAGGTATTTTTAGCTTGAGCGATGGTTAGGACATAGCTTGTTTATTAGTGTATAGAGAGAGGAGGGGGAAGAAGTATGGAGATTGTACATGTAGAACGATTAATGAAAATATATGGAGAGCATCAACAACAAGGGGCTACAACAGCGCTTGATGGTGTGAGTCTTTCCATTCAAAAAGGTGAATTTGTTGCGATTATGGGGCCATCAGGTAGTGGGAAAACGACCTTGCTCAATTTATTGAGTGGGATCGATAAACCGACGGCTGGAACGATTACGATAGCCGGTGATGAAATAAGCACGATGCAGAGAGAGCAGCTTGCCTTATTTCGACGAAGGCAGTTAGGCTTTGTGTTTCAAGAGTTTCATCTGCTTGATAGTCTAACGATCAAAGAAAACATTATATTGCCGATGATTCTAGAAAAGAGGAATTCCTCGTATATGAACGAAAAGGCTGCACATGTCATGGGGTTATTCGGGATAAGTGAGCTTGCTGGTAAATACCCTTATCATGTGTCTGGGGGACAACAGCAAAGAGCTGCTGTATGTAGGGCGTTAGTGAATGATCCCGATATCCTTTTTGCGGATGAACCGACGGGGAACTTAGACTCGAAGTCCTCGACGGCTATATTAGAATGCTTTCACGACATCGTAACGACATTGCAAACGACGATTTTAATGGTAACACATGATGTTTTCGCAGCGAGTTATTGTCAGAAGGTAATTTTTATAAAGGATGGGCGTATTCATTCTCAGCTTATGAAAAAAGGGAGCCGGAAACAATTTCTCGATCATATTATGGATAACCTTGCTGTTCTAGGAGGAAGAAGCCATGACCTTTAATGATCTTGTTTGGAAAATGGCGAAGGTGAATCAAAGGAAATACCTCTTTTATTTTATTTGTAATAGCTTTGTTGTGACGGTTTTTTTTATGTTTTCAACGATTTATTTTAACGAAGCGATTGTCCATGCAAATGAAATGGAAGAAGAGGCGATTTCAGCTGTATTAATGATCCCTACAGTGGCGTTACTTGCATTTACGGTTTTCTTTATCAATTATGCCCATTCGATTTTTATTAAAAGAAGGAAAAAGGAATTTGGTCTTTTCATGATGTTAGGAATGTCTGATAAAGATATTCGTAAGCTTCTGCTGCTAGAAAACGGTGCGATTGCCGTGCTATCACTTTTGGCGGGATTATTGTCAGGGAGCGTCGTTTCGCGATTGTTCTTTCTTCTGCTTATGAACGTCATTGATTTAAATGATGTGCCATTTGAATTAAATGGAAGGATGTTTGCTGCGACAATCGGAATCTTCCTCGTTATTTTTTCAGGGGCTGTTTGTCACTCATTAATCGTGACGAGCAGGAGTGAGATTACAACGACATTTAAAGATGGAAGGGTCTCTGAGGGAAATCGAATACGTAGTCCATTACTTGGTGGTGTCGGCATTGCGCTCGTGATTGGTTCAATAGCTCTGCAATACTACTTTTTTTCTGAGGTGGATAACAGCATTAATGATGGTACAGTTCTTTTAGTCGGGACCGTTGTTTTATTGATTGGGCTTTATTTGAGTTTATCTCAGCTAGGAAGTGTTATGCTTGAACTTGCAAAGAAAAAAGAGTCTTTCTATTATAGGCAGGTGCTGTTTTTAGCAAATGTTGACTATAAATTTAAACAATTAAAAGGCATTTTTATGTTAATTATAACGATGGCAATGGTAACCATTTTCTATACGTCGATGCTCCTTTATTTCTACTCGTCTGCAGAACAGCTAGCGGATGAACGGTATATATATGATGTCTTCTTTCCTCAGACGACGATGAAAAATACGATTTCTAATGAAGAGCTAGAGCAACTTTTTCATACAAACGATCATGTCATTGAGGAGCACGATGTATTAGAAGTGGTTGATTACTTTGAGCCTCATCCTCAATGGGATGATTATATTCGTTATAGCTTTATTTCGATTGAAGAGCTTAATCAATTATATTCAAAGGAATTGTCTGTAAGTAAGGGTGAATATATTTATTTTGAAAACACAGATTCATTATATGCAAATGATCGTGAGTTTGCTGAGAGGACCATTTCGATTGATGAAGATTTATCATTCTCTATGAAGGAGAAGTTAATCGCACCCGTTTTTGATCATTCTTCGCTGTATTTTTCGGATTTTATAATTGTGCATTCAGATGATTACTCAAACATTAAAGAGAGCCTTGATGTGTATACATCGAATTTCCATTTCGGATTGGAAAGGAGCAGGGGATGCCTTCTATGAGCTAAAGGAGCGTTTTCAAGCAGGGAATAGTGAGATGGAACGGGATCCGTTAATGTCGTATCTGTATTATGCTTCAGAGGAAGATGTGATGAAGCCACGTTCTAAAATAGAGGAATATCATTTAAATCGTAAAGCAGGTGGGCTGCTCTTCTTTGTGTCGAGCTTCTTAGGTGCATTATTCTTTCTCGCAACCTTCATGCTATTGTACCTAAATGTGTTCTCGAACATTGAGCAAGAGCGACAAACATTTGGAAAGCTATACAAAATTGGAATAACGGAAAAGGAAGTAAGGAAAAATATTGCAAAAGAACTACGCTTGCTCTTCTTTTTCGCTCCAATTAACGGCTTGCTCGTTGCCTATAGCTATATTGTTATTTTTGCTAAAGATGGTGGAGGGATCAAGGAGAATACTCTACTTACGACGAATTTCATCATCGTTGCGCTCTTTTATTTCACCTTACAAATCGTGTATTATCAGCTCGCGAAGCGTAAGTTTATGAAGGAATTGATGGGGTCATTGTGAATGTGGTGAAAGTATAAGATTTCAAAGAAAGGACTCGTCCACATAGATACGTATTGCATGAGGGCACATTGCCTTCATGCAATACAAAACATAAAAAGCTCCTATAATGCCGTTAACCCACCATCAATTGGATATACGGCACCGTTAATAATCGCAGACTGATCGCCTAATAAATAAACGACTAAATGCGCAACCTCTTCTGGTGTACCGTAACGTCCAGCAGGAATGCCTGATTCGACAGCTACTTTTGCTTCTTCTGAACCTTGGGTGAAGCGCTCCATCATTTTTGTTGCCGTTGGTCCTGGAGCAATGGCATTAACGCGAATACCTTGGCCCGCATATTCTCCCGTAGCTGTTTTGGTTAAGCCGACAACAGCATGCTTTGTTGCTGCATAAGGACTCACACCTGGAGTACCGACAATTCCAGCATTGGAAGCAGTGTTCACAATCGAACCTCCCCCATTTTCAAGCATTACTTGAATAACGTATTTCATTCCGTAGAAAACACCCTTAAGATTAATATCGACCACTTTTTCAAATAGGTCATCAGGGTATTCAGCTAACTTCGTAACAGACCCTTCTATTCCAGCGTTATTGAAAAACATATCAATCGTTCCGAAGGCTTTTACTGTTTCATCGACATATTGTTTTACTTCATCCCGTGAGCCTACATCTGCTTGAACGAAGATGGCTTCTGCTCCGAGCTCTTGAATAAGAGATACGGTTTCTTCTCCGCCTTCTTTTGAAATATCAACAACTGTTATACGTGCACCCTTTTCTGCAAGTAGTAAGCAAGTCGCACGCCCAATTCCACTACCGGCTCCAGTGATAATCGCTACTTTATTTTTGTATAGTTCCATATTCATTCCTCCATTTCAGATTTAGTATGCAATATGAACTAAAAAAAATACAGTAAAATGCTTTACTTTTTATGAAAAAAGGTCGATATTTGATATGTGACGTTCAATAATATTGAGAATAAAAGGAGTTTTTTAGTTGGATAAAGTACAAGCGTTTATTACATCAGTACCATATATAAAAGAGATCTTACGAGAGGAAACGATGATTACAGTTTTTGATGATAAGCAATATTTGTTCTATTCACCAAGTGCTGAATTAAATTTCGAGCATAAACCAGGAGATCCACTGCCAGATGCCTATTTGAATTTTGCTATGGTCAATGCAGAAGGGACAACGGTTGTAAAGGTGCCGGCAGAAGAATTCGGGGTGCCGTTTAATAGTATTTCCTTTCCAATTAAAGATGAGAACGGCAAGGTGATTGCAGCCGTTAATGCTGCTGTAAGCACGAAAAATCAAGATGTATTTAATGAAATTATTTTAAGTATGGATAAGGTAGCTGATTCGTTACTAGGAAAAGTACAACACATTGCTGCACATTCTGAAGAGCTATCAGCAACGACTGAACAAATTAATGAAAATACAAAGAGTACAGTAGAGCATTCATCGAAAATTACGGAAGTGACTGGTACGATTAAAGGGATTAGTGATCAAACCAATTTACTCGGTTTAAATGCAGCAATCGAGGCTGCTCGGGTAGGTAAAGAAGGTGCTGGTTTTGGCGTAGTTGCAAATGAAGTGAGAAAATTAGCGATTGACTCAAAGAACGCAACTTTAAGCATAGAGGATACATTAACAGCTATTAAGTCTTCGATTGAACAGATGCAGGAGGATTTTCATGAAATTGCGACAAGCTCTCAAGAAGAAGCGAAGCTCGTAACCGAATTTATGGCGGAAATTGAGAACTTAACGGAGACATCAAAGAAACTAAAGACATATATGGAGTCAAACGTCCTATAACAAGGATGAAAATGTATCTAAAGTAAGAGAAAACCTTTGATTTTTATACTTATAATTGGTACAATTGAAACATAAAATAAATAATTGTTCACGATAATAGCAAACTTATTGAAAAATAAGGACGCAAAGCCGCGGGCCTAAAGTAGGATTATACTAAGGTAGCCGGGTTGCCGAAGGGACTGATATGAGAGTGGATATCTATGTTCTTGGGTATCCGCTTTTTTTATGTGAATAATACATGTCCTAATGATAAATGTTTGTTGTATCTAAGATAGAACGGCATTAGGTAGTCCGACCGTGGTAAAAAACAGAAGGCCAAAATAGGAAGGGGAACGAACATGTATAAAGTTGAACCGAATTTGAAGAGGTTATTGAATTTAACTGATTGGTCTATTGAACAGCTCATTACCCGTTATAACGACTTATTGGCAGACTTGAAATTTGCTCGAAATGCGTTTGAATTTGAGAAAACATCTGATATTAAGACAGAGATGGTATACATAAAAGAAGAAATGAATAATCGGAAAAAGGCTCAAATGGAGGAAGAAGCAAAGAAGCATCGAGAAGAGCTGGAGCTACTGATTTATAATAAGAAGTGAATAACAATGATGAAGAAAATGTTCCTAAAAGGTGAAACGACTTTTGGGAGCTTATTTTTTTTGGATAGACCTAGAGCTTTTATTATGTAATTAAACCCAAAACCGACAACGATTGCTCAGCATGTGTCATGGATCAACTCCTCATACTAAGGAAAACAAAACAAGAGGAGAGGATTTTGTGACAACGGTTGTAACAACATTAGCGGATAAACGAAGGGAGAAACAGTGGAAATTCGAGCGGAGTGTATTAAAGAGCTTATCATTAAAGGAGCTGAAAAAGGATGTACAGCTTCATTTTGAGTCTGTTTTTCCTGCTTATGTGCTTTCCCATCCATTTTTAGTTGATCCTTGTATGGATATGGCGATTGACGCTTACTTGTTAGGAGCGGACTACGCGAAATTTGGTTATTATGGCGAGAGTGAAATGGATGTCAAAAAGCGTTGTGATGAGGAGTTAACGGAGATTACCCATATGGTGTTCTATATGATGCAAGGTTGGCTGACTGATACAGAATATGTGTTGGATTCGCTAAAGGTAGCCACCGATGCCTTTGTTCATAATTGGTGGATCAAAGGCTTTCGTGAAGGAGAGAAGCGCTATCGGATGAGGTTGCATTAGATAAGAGGGTAGAAGTATGTAATGAAGGAGGGAGTGAGTAAGTGCTGTATATGGTTCCTCATTCCTTTATTTTTCCTTTACTTCACTTATTCATGTCGTTACGGTTCCTGATTCCTCTATTTCAGCTTTTATTGCTCTTTTGGTCTTATATAGCTCAAATAGAGGAATGAGGGTTCCTTTTTTCTTCTTAGGGAGCGGGGTTTGCCCGATTTAGAGGAATGAGGATTCCCTTTGTTCTTTGCGCGCTCCTATTGTCTCTCAATGGAAAGCGGAGACGATAGGAGGAGGCGGGGCCGCGCTGTATGCGGTTCGTTGCTGTTGTGCTTCGCACGACGGCATTAAGATAAGACTGCTGAGCAGCTTTTCTTAAAAATCACTTCATATTCTTTTACTTGTCCTAATATACATAAGTAGACGGGGACGAGGGGGGAATACGGTGACGATAAGAAAATGGTTAAAAGGTGTCATGTTTGCCATCGGTGTTGTGTGTTTATTAAGTGTGATTCAATATCAATTTGTTAGTAACGATTCATGGGGAACGTGGAACCTCCCTTTGTCTGGGAAGGTTATTATTATAGATCCAGGACATGGAGGGATTGATGGTGGAGCGGTTTCGAAGGCCGGAGTGTTAGAGAAGGATGTGACATTGGCCATTAGTGAGCAATTACGTGACTACTTACAAGAAGCTGGAGCCCTTGTTTTGATGACGCGTGAAGAAGATCGAGATCTTGCTGATGCTGATACGCAGAAGATCCGCCATCGTAAAATACAAGATTTAAAAAGACGTGTAGAAGTGATTAATGAATCAGATGCAGATTTATTCGTTAGTATTCATTTAAATGCCATCCCTTCACCTAAATGGAGCGGAGCGCAAGTCTTTTATAATCGCGCGATTCCTGAAAATGAACCTATGGCTAAGTTTGTCCAAGATGAGCTTCGGGTTAATTTGGAAAATACGACTCGACAAGCTAAGCCAATCCATAACGTATATGTTATTAAAGAAGCAACCATTCCAGGTGTATTAATTGAAGCGGGTTTTCTTTCTAACCCATTTGAATCGGAACAGCTGAATACGGAGGAATACCAACAGAAAATTGCAGCGTCTATCTATCAAGGGTTATTACGTATGTATACGAATGAGAAGCCCCCGTTGTGATTTTATGGTCACTTCAATATTGCGAACCGTAAAGAATGAAGCCCTTTTCCTGCTTGTGCTATACTGTATATATTATTAAAAAAGGGATGGTGTCATACTTGGCTTTTACGGAATTAGAGATTAAAGGTTGGCTTAAAGGAGTAATAGATCGTGATTTAAATAAAAGTATTGTCGACACGAATGGGATTCGTGAAATTAAAATAAACGGTGACCACGTTAGCTTAAAGGTAGCTCTTGCTAAAACAGGGACAGCTGAACAAATGGACATTCAACAAGAAATTGTCCAATTGTTAAAAGGTGAGGGAGTGGATTCAGTAGGTCTTCGATTTGAGGAATTGAAGGAAGAAGAAATTCAAGCGCTTGGGGGATTTCCCCACCCCGGTGAAGCAAAGAGCTTATTAGATGAAGGCAATAACACAACATTTATTGCTGTGACGAGTGGTAAAGGTGGTGTTGGTAAATCAACGGTATCGGTGAATCTAGCTGTATCGCTTGCCCGTCTCGGAAAAAAAGTAGGGATTATTGATGCTGATATTTATGGCTTTAGCGTTCCTGATATGATGGGGATTGAAGAGCGTCCACAGGTGATCAATGAGCGAATTCATCCTGTTGATCGATTTGGTGTTAAGGTGATTTCAATGGGCTTTTTTGTAGAAGGGAATGCTCCTGTCATTTGGCGTGGGCCTATGCTTGGCAAAATGCTTAATCAGTTTTTCTCCGAGGTCGAATGGGGGGAGCTCGATTATCTAATCCTTGATTTACCTCCTGGTACAGGTGATGTGGCACTTGATATTCATACGATGCTCCCGCATTCAAAAGAGATCATTGTTTCAACACCGCACGCAACAGCAGCGTTTGTTGCTGCAAGGGCAGGTGCTATGGCTATCAAAACCCACCATGAAATCCTCGGGGTCGTAGAAAATATGGCCTATTTCCAAAGCAAGCTAACAGGGGAGAAGGAATATGTATTTGGACAAGGTGGCGGCGATCGACTAGTCGAGGAGTTGAAAACCGACATGCTAGGGCGTATTCCGTTAGGGCAGCCGGACCTAAGAGAGGATGTCTTTGCTCCTTCGGTGTATGAGGAGACTCATCCAATCGGAGAGATTTATATGGATATTTCGAAAAAAGTGATCGAGAAAACGTTATAGAGGGTGTTTAAAAAAAGGTGGATTGTCCTCTTGTTGAATGAAGCAATTGTAGTCGCTATATCTTATAAAAGTCTTGTGGTGAGTGCTTTTCTCGCAACAAGACGCGTAGCGAACAGAGTCATTTCCCCTCGGAACGCCAATAAAAAGACTAAAGGGAATCCTCTTGCCGCTAAATGATTGAAACAGTGGTGAGAAGAAAGTAAGGTAACCCTCATTCCACTATTCGACTAAAACGAGTCCAAAATGAGTCTAAATAGTCGAAATAGCGGAATGAGGAACCGCCTGTAGCACGTGATCTTATCCAAAAGACCTTGTAACGTATGAAGCCATTAAGCAAAGACCGCAGCAGAGGCCAATGAAAAAGGGCAAATCGACTTTTCAGTACCTTTGTTTAGGCAAACGGCTCACTCGTTGCTCGCATGATAGGAGAAACCCATTCAACAGACAACGGTTTCGCACATTGCTTAGAGGACACTAAAAAAGTTAAAAATCAAACTTTTTCAGTGCTCTCCCATTGCGTGGTTTTCCTTAAAGCATTAACTAGATTGTTCTTGTTGTCCCTCTTGTCCCTCTTGTTCCTGCTCGTCCTGCTTTTCAACAAGCTTATCGAGCTGTTCCTCTGCTATTCCCATTAATATTTCATTAATCCTTGCTACGAAATAGGGACTTTCAAAAGCATCTGAAATAATGGTCATCACTTGTTGTCTATATTCTTTTGATTTCATTAATTCGAGTAATGCTTGCTCCATTTCAGGGTCTTGAAGGACATCAATTAGCATGGATTGATACTCGGGGTCCTTCATTAATACCTTAATCATTTCTTCATTTTCTGTTTGCATCGTTTCTGAATAGATTTTGGCAAATTCAGGGTCTTTCACTGCCTCAGTCCAAAATGTTCTTCCTTCTTCAGACGTCAGTGTTTGTTGGATCGTGTCACGAACAAATGTATCTTCTAACACAAGCTCTTTTCGAACTTCCTCATCGGCTAGAAGCTCTTGGATGGCCTGCTTCCCTTCATCAGTTTTAAGCATATCGACCATCATTTTCTTCATGCTTTCGTAATCAGGAGGTTGGTTGCCGTTCTCAGCTGCTGCACAGCTAGTAAGAAACGTGAAAAGGAGACATATTAATAAGATGAAGGTACGAAAAGTCATAGCTGTCTAGCTCCTTTCTGTCATTTTGTCATTAATTTGAGATATTTTCACTGAAATTATTCATGAACGCGTGAGAACAGCTAGCATTTTATGAATGAGGTTTGATACAATCATGACAGCATAACTGAATTTGGAGGATTAGCTAGTGAATAGTCGTAAAGTCGTCTTTCTTTTTTTTACTACATTGCTTATTGGAAGTGTTAGTGGTGCCATTGTTGGTTTAATTTTAGATTATGACATGTATGTAGAGGGCTCTTTCTTGAATCTAGTCTTTGGGGTTGTTTGGCTTTTAGGAATAAGTGCAGCCTTTACGTTGATTAGCCAGATGGGTTTTTTCGCTTACTTGACGGTCCACCGTTTCGGACTTGGTTTGTTTAAGTCACATAAACTATGGAATGCCGTTCAGCTTATTTTAGTTGCGTTTGTTATTTTTGACCTTATTTACTTTAGGTATATTGCATTTGTTGAAGAGGGACAAACGATATTTGGGTACATGGTGATGCCGATTTTATTATTAGCATATGGGTTAGTAGTCGCTTACTTAAAGGCGAGGGATACGCATGAAGGAGCATTTGTGCCTGCGTTGTTCTTTATGGTAGTCGTGACAACGATTGAATGGGTGCCTGCACTCACTGTAAATGATCCTAAGTGGCTCTGGTTATACTTAACTCCTCTTCTTTTTGCTAATACGTATCAATTGTTGATTTTACACAGGCTTACGAAACAGCCAGTTAAATAACAGGATAAGGGGTGCTTCTAGGGCTAATAATAACCATTGGAAGCACCCTTTTGTAACGTCTTTAGCACGATGGAATTTATAAGTGGTCCCCCTATTCTAGACTTTCCGATGGACTGCAGACGGTTGGACTGAGACGGGGTGCATTAGTCCACGTGCTGTTTACAGTTCTTTATTTCTCTGATTTGGCTTTCTCTTTCTTTTCGAACTCCTTCTGAAAATGGCTCCGTTCGTTACGCGCCTTTGTGCTCAGAAAACCACTGATCATAAGATTTTTAAAAGATGTAGCGGCTATGTTCATTGCTTCATTCAACAAGGGAAAGCCAGTCCTTCTTGAACAACCTTCCTTAATGTATTTCTTCTGTTTGAGTTTCTGTGTTAGCCATTAATTCCTCTACAGTTTTAAAAGAAAATCCTGCATCTTGCAATTGATCAATAATGATTGGTAATGCCTGATGGGTTTGTTTAACAGAATCAGAAGCATGAAATAAAATCACATCTCCAGGCTCCGTGTTTGGCACTACAGATTGGATAATAGCTTCTACCCCAGGATTTTGATAGTCATTTGAATTGACGCTCCAATGAATGGTGCTATAACCAGCTCGATCTGATATGGATAATACCTCTTTATTGAAGCTCCCATTTGGTGGTCGTAGCAACGTAGGCCTCTCGCCCGTTAATTCTTCTAGTACTTGTGTGCTTTTATTTAAATCATTCCTTACTTTGTCCTGCTCCCATGTAACATAGTCTTTGTAACGATAGCCGTGACTTCCGATGCTGTGTCCACGCTTGTGGATCTCTTCAATTAACTCAGGGTATCGTTCAGCCCAAGATGCAGAGACGAAGAAGTTGGCCTGTTCAATCCCCTTTTCATCTAAAATTTCAAGAATAGGGAGTAACTGCTCCTCTCCCCAGCTAATGTTAAACGTAAGGGCGATTTGCTTCTTATCAATCTCGGCTTTGTAAAAAGCTTGTGGTCCATCCGTTGTTGAAAAAACACTGATTTGATTTCGTTCGACAAACACTAAACTCGCGGTGAAAAAGGCAACAAGTATGATTAGCATTAGTTGCTTTATTTTTTTTGCGCTTACGATCCAATAGAAATTCAATGGTTTAGTCCTCCTCGTCGTTGTTCGTTACCATCAATCTATTTCAAAACTGGACAAGATATGAATAAAAATCATCAGAAACGAAAAGAATTTAAGGAGGTTACTTTTTAAATGGATAAGCAAGCATGAAATTTGCAGAAATAGTTTTTGGAAGAAATAACGAGAGAAGGGAAAGTATCTATGCCGTCGGTACACGTTTTGTTTCAGGCAAGTTTAAATGATTGTATCGACTGCGCATGATGTTTCCAAGATAGATGCTCATAGAGTTGTATTCAAAAATAATAAAGTGATGATTTATTTCCAATAGTCGAGGTGGTCGCGTGTTAGGGTTCATGTTTAATGAGCAGGAAGTACAAGAAGTGGAGTATATGTTAAGAAGGGAAATGGAGGAAATCTTATTAGATTTATCTGATCCTCGTATTGATGACGTCGTGAAGGTAGCGATGGAAGAGAAATATCAGGTTATATTCAATATGTATAAACGTTTTGTTCCTGCAAATGAAACGTTAAAGTATCTATTGAAAAGAAACCGAAGAAATATGCAATAATTTTTGAAAAATATATTGACTCGATGATGCAAACATGTTAAATTATTAATCCACCCGGTAGCAGTCATATTGTTTATGAAATTTAATTTGACAACGATGATTCACCGTGGTATATTATTTTAGTCGCTTAAGAGCGATGTCAAGCAAGCTCTTTGAAAACTGAACAAAAGCCAAGCGAAAAAGAGACAATTGTTGCGAGAGCAACAAGGAATCTCGTCAATGTTTTATGTAGTATATGAGCTAATTCAACTCAACTTTTATGGAGAGTTTGATCCTGGCTCAGGACGAACGCTGGCGGCGTGCCTAATACATGCAAGTCGAGCGGACTTTAA
>NZ_JBGUAV010000016.1:0-91603 GCF_041821005.1 Halalkalibacter sp. AB-rgal2 | reverse complement strand
CGAGCACTGTTCCGGAAGGGACAGCATCATCTGTGAAAGAGCGGATGGATTGCCGTGAAGAAGCATCAAGAAAAGCAACATGTCCCCCTGTGAGACGAATGGTTTATGAACCTCAAACAAAAGAATGGTTTACGTTGGACCAATCTGAAAGTGTTGGAAAAAAATCAATGCAGGCGATGCTTGTTTTTTCTACCATGACCTTAAAAAGTTAGCCAACTGGCACTGGGGAAACACCCACCCTCCAGTGTCACCAACAGAAAATAGAGGAAATAACGTAAAAATGCCTTTGAGACTTTTTTCTCAAAGGCATTTTGTCACTAGCTATTTTCTTTACTCCTAATATGTCCGGCAAGTGCATACAATGCAATCGTGGATGCAAAATGTGAAGATACATCAGTGGGGTCTTGCTGTGGATAGACTTCTACAAAATCCATTCCGATAATTCCCCGTTTCGTAAATTCATAAATAAGTGTAAGAAGTTCATAAGAGGTTAGCCCATTTCCATCAACGGGTCCCCCTGGATTAAAAGCGAAATCAAGCACGTCACTACATACACTTAAATAAACAATATCCGTATTCTGGCTTGCTAGTTCATAGATCGATTCAGCAAGTTCTCTTATGTTAGGTACTTCACGGATGTGATTAATGGTAAACGTTTTTGCGCCAGCTTCTTTGGCGAACCGACCACTCTCAGGTTTATTTCTTGGTCCGTGAATACCGGTATGGATCAAGCTTTCATTTACTACACCATCAAGCTCATACAACCTAGCAAAAGGTGTTGAGCGAGCATATTGATCCCCCTCATGGTGGGGCATATTATCATAATGGGCATCTAAATGGATAATACCTACCTTTTTGTTCGTTGTTTCAGTCAATGCTCTTACAATAGGATACGTAATGCCATGGTCCCCACCTAGAGCTAGTGGGAATTTATTCGTTTTCCATATACGTGAGGCAAATGTTTCAATCCGATTCATCGTTTCTTCCACATTAGCAGGTACAACGTCAACATCACCAAGGTCAGCTAACGATAAATGCTCAAACACGTCAATATCATCTAATTCAGGCAAGTAGCCACTGTATCGAGCAGAGCATAAGCGCATCACCTTTGGACCTAGTTCGCAGCCTGTATAATCTCCCCACGTAACTGCCCCTTCCCAAGGAACACCATAAATAAGGACATCTGCTTCTTTAAAAGAATGCTCATTTGCAATTTCTGCACCTAGAAAAGGTGGCGTATTGCCGTATAACATCGAACCCATAGGACTCTCCTTTCGAATCATTCGTTTTTTGATACTTTTCCCGAAATGAAGAGAATCAAACAAGAATATTGCGGAGATTTATTTAATGAATATTTTACCAGCTACTAGGTGATACTACCTTTATCTATTTTTTCTAGGAGTGGAAATATGCCATTTATTGCTTCTGTTAGTCGATTAGAGCCTGAATATACATTAAACCAAGATACGACGACTGAATTTGCGCGTGAATTATTTCAAGAAGATTATCAAGATATCGAGCGTTTGTTGACTGTTTTTCAAAATGGACAAATCGATCAGCGTCAATTTGCCGTTCCAATTGAATGGTTTCAAAAGGAACACTCATTAAAGGAACGAAATGATCTCTATATAGAACTTGCGACCCAATATTCAGTTAAGGCCATTGAAAAATGCTTAAATCAACCCTTTTTCTTAAAAAGAACGATTGAGTATAAGCGGATTGATGCGATTGTTTGTGTCACGAGTTCCGGAATGTCTACCCCTAGTTTGGATGCGAGAATTATGAATCATCTGCCTTTTTCTCCACATACGAAACGAATTCCGTTATGGGGCTTAGGTTGTGCGGGAGGAACGGCAGGTGTGAGTCGAGCGTATGAGTATTGCCGTGCTTTTCCTGACCAAAATGTTCTTGTCGTATGCGTCGAGCTCTGTAGCTTAACGTTTCAAAGGAAGGATCGATCAAAAAGCAATCTCGTTGGAACGTCCTTATTTGCTGATGGTATTGCATGTGCGTTGATTTGTGGTGATGACTCAAGTGTGGGGAGTGACCTTAATCAAAAACGGTCCCCTTTTGTCGTCTCAACCGAATCAACATTAATGCCGCATTCTGAAGATGTGATGGGGTGGGCTGTGAAGGATTCTGGTTTACACGTTGTGTTTTCGAGAAGTATTCCAGCTATTATTCGTCAATGGCTACAGCCAACAGTCGTCTCTTTTTTGGACAAAGTAGGTTTGAAGATAGGAAATATTTCGGAGTTTATTGCTCATCCTGGTGGAAAAAAAGTACTAGATGCTTATATGGAAAGTTTACATATTAATGAAGCGTTATTGACAGAGTCTAAAGACGTTTTAAGGAAGCATGGTAATATGTCTTCGCCAACTGTTTTATATGTGCTTGAAAAAATAATGATGAAGGACCACCAAGAAGGGGAATATGGATTGATGGCTTCACTAGGCCCAGGATTTTGCTCCGAGATGGTACTTATGCAATGGGGAGGGATGAAGGAAGGATGATTGTATACCTATTCATTTTCTTTATTATCGCCCAACGTGTAATAGAAGTTATCATTGCTAAGAACAATGAACGATGGATGAAAGGGCAAGGAGGCTATGAAGTAGGCGGGGAGCATTATGTTTACATTGTAATCGTACATGTGATGTTCTTTGTCTCACTTTTGCTCGAGGTCACTGTAAGATCTCCGCAATTTTTCGTATGGTCGATTATTCCTTTTAGTTTCTTCATGATAGCACAAGTATGTAGAGGGTGGGCTTTGTCCTCATTAGGGCGCTTTTGGAATACGAGAATTATCGTTTTACCAGGTGCAAAGGTGAAGGTCAAGGGACCTTATCAATTTATTCGCCATCCTAATTATGTAATCGTCATCACAGAGCTGCTCATGCTTCCTCTAATGTTTCAAGCATATGTAACGGCCGTAGTCTTTACCATTCTTAATGGATGGGTGTTATCGATTCGGATTAAAGAAGAGGAGAAGGCCTTACGTGAGGCGACAGATTATGACGTACAATTTACACATAAAAAGCGATTTGTGCCAAAAGCTGATAAATGAGTATCTAAAATGGCATTGATAAAGTTTGGTTTTAACTTTTCGGTGTCCTTATTAGTACATCTTTTCATTCTACCTTATTAATGATAAGCTATTGAACAATTCATATATTAGGAAGGAATGGACTTGTATTGACAAAACAACGTAAGAAGAAATTTGAAGTTGAAGAAGGAGAAACAATAGAGCAATGCTTAGATCGTATGAAAAAGGAAGGCTATCAGCCGATGAGAAGGTTAGAGAAGCCAATATTTGAAGAACGAACTGAGCGAACAACGAAAGAATACGTACCAATTCGTCAGAAGATTGTGTTTGAAGGGGTTTTGACAGAAAACGAACAATAGCAGGAAATGGTTTTCTTAATGTTCGACATTTTATTGACATAATGAGCAGTTCCTTGTAAGATGTAGCTAGATGATTGAATAAAAGCGAAATAAACCTCATATATCATTGGAGATAGGGTCCAAAAGTTTCTACCCAGTTACCGTAAATGACTGGACTATGAGGAAAGGTCGTTGCACTTTGGAACTATGAAAGCGTAGAAGTTGCTTCCTTTCTCTCGAATATAGAGTGATAAAGTAAGCTTTTTCTATGCTTTTTTCTATGATTTTTTAAAAGAGCATGTTGAAAAATCACCAAAAACATGGCGATGGCTCCGTTCGCTACGTGTCTTCTGGTCAGAAAACCGCTCACCACAAGACTTTTAAAAGATGTAGCGACTACGCTCATTGCTTAGAGGTCATTCGAAAAGGGGAAAATAGCCTTTTTTGAACAGCCTCTAAAAAAGTGATTATTCATGAAAACATCTCAGAAGGAAAAGGGGCGAATAAAACGTGAATCCAGAAGTGGGCGTCATAATGGGAAGTACATCTGATTGGGATACAATGAAAGCGGCATGTGACGTGTTAGATGAGTTAAAGGTGGTCTATGAGAAAAAAGTTGTTTCGGCTCACCGGACACCGGATTTAATGTTTGAATATGCAGAACAGGCAAGAGAACGAGGGATAAAAGTCATTATAGCAGGCGCAGGAGGAGCTGCTCACCTTCCAGGTATGGTTGCGGCGAAGACGACGTTGCCTGTTATTGGCGTGCCTGTACAATCAAGAGCGTTACAGGGGCTTGATTCCTTATTATCGATCGTTCAAATGCCGGGTGGAGTTCCAGTAGCAACGGTTGCTATAGGAAAAGCCGGCGCGACAAATGCGGGTTTACTTGCAGCGCAATTATTAGGAGCCTTTCAACCAGAGGTACACAAGCGCTTAGAAGAACGTCGAGAGAAGACGAGACAAGCTGTCATTGAAAGCAGTGAACAACTATGAAGCGAATGATCAAACCAGGACAAACGATTGGTATTATTGGTGGGGGACAGCTTGGCCGAATGATGGCGATTGCAGCTAAGCAAATGGGTTATCGCATTGCTGTTTTGGAACCAGGTCAGGATTCGCCCTGTGGGCAGGTCGCTGACTATGTCATAGAGGCACCATATGATGATCGTGAGGCAGCGAAGAAGCTTGCCAAGATCTCAGATGTCATTACGTATGAATTTGAAAATATTGATAGTGAAACGGCAACATGGCTTACGGAGGAGGCAGATTTCCCTCAAGGAGCAGACGTATTACGGTTTACTCAGCATCGTCTATTAGAAAAGGAAACGATTCAATCGGTAGGCATTCCTGTTGCCCCTTTTCATGCCATACATTCGATTGAGGATACAGAAGGTGCTATAGAGGAGATCGGATTTCCTGCTGTTTTAAAAACCTGTCGTGGTGGATACGACGGAAAAGGTCAACGAGTTGTGAGAGATAAGAAACAATTAACAGAAGCAGCAAGTGAGCTATTGAAACAATCAGAATGTGTTCTTGAAGCGTGGATTCCATTTTCTCTTGAGCTTTCAGTGATCGTAACACGGTCTAGAAATGGAGAAACAGCTGTCTTTCCAGTAGCGGAGAATGACCATAAGGATAACATATTACACCGTTCATACGTACCAGCACGAGTGAATGATCAGGTGATTGAAGAAGCAAAGCGAATTGCTCTGACACTTGTGACGGAGTTAAATGTCGTTGGGACATTGGCGGTGGAGCTTTTCATGCTTGAGGATGGCAGATTATATGTCAACGAATTAGCGCCTAGACCACATAATTCTGGTCATTATTCTATTGAGGCTTGTGTGACATCACAGTTTGAGCAGCATATACGTGCTGTCTGCGGATTGCCACTTGGTTCAACTGATTTATTACGACCTGTCATTATGGAGAACATCCTTGGGGAGCATGTTGACATGGTTATGAAGGGGTTGCCTAATCTGAACGAAGCAAAGCTCCATTTATATGGGAAGTTTGAAGCAAAGGAAAAGCGGAAGATGGGTCATCTAACAGTGACAGCAGAATCATTAGAAGAAGCAGAAAGACAGCTTGAGCGTGTTATGAAGGAGTAACGAGGTTTGTTAAAAAGATAAGAAAGTATAAATTCTAGGCAGACTGCGTGAGAAGAACCGGAGTAGCTGTCGGAGAAATTTAATGAAGAGCGTTGGATTCGCTCGTTACGTGTTTTTCTTAGAGGTATTCTGAACTGATAAATATAAATATGTGGAGGCTATGAACCTATGATCGAACGTTATACGCGACCTGAAATGGGATCAATCTGGACTGAGGAAAATCGTTATCAAGCGTGGCTTGAAGTTGAAATTGTTGCATGTGAGGCATGGGCTGAGCTTGGAGAGATTCCAAAGGAAGATGTGCAGAAAATTAGAGAAAATGCTAGCTTTGATGTGAACCGGATACTTGAGATTGAAGAAGAAACTCGTCATGACGTTGTCGCATTTACCCGTGCGGTTTCTGAAACGTTAGGTGAAGAGCGAAAGTGGGTTCATTACGGCTTAACGTCAACTGATGTGGTTGATACGGCTCTTTCCTATTTATTAAAGCAGGCTAATGACATTTTACTTGCCGACATCGAACGGTTTATTAATATTTTGAAAAACAAAGCACTTGAGCATAAATTTACGATTATGATGGGTCGTACTCATGGCGTTCATGCTGAGCCGACAACGTTCGGATTGAAGCTTGCCCTTTGGTATGAAGAAATGAAACGTAACCTAGAGCGTTTTAAGCATGCAGCAGAAGGCGTGCGCGTAGGTAAATTATCAGGAGCTGTTGGCACATTTGCGAATATTGATCCTGCAATTGAGGAGTTTGTTTGCAAAAAGCTAGGACTTCAAGCAGCGCCTATATCCACACAAACTCTGCAACGTGATCGTCACGCCGAATATATGGGAGCACTTGCTTTAATTGCGACATCAATTGAGAAGTTCGCAGTAGAAATTCGCGGTTTACAAAAGAGTGAAACGCGTGAGGTAGAGGAATTCTTTGCAAAAGGACAAAAAGGCTCGTCAGCTATGCCACATAAGCGTAATCCGATCGGCTCAGAAAATATGACAGGTCTTGCAAGAGTTGTTCGTGGACATATGTTAACGGCATATGAAAATGTACCGTTATGGCATGAGCGTGATATTTCTCATTCATCTGCTGAACGAATCATTTTACCTGATGCGACAATTGCGTTGAATTATATGCTAAACCGTTTCGGAAATATCGTGAAAAACTTGACTGTATTCCCTGATAACATGAAGCGTAATATGACACGGACGTATGGGTTAACTTACTCACAGCGTGTTCTGCTCACCCTGATTAATAAAGGAATGGTACGTGAAGAAGCATATGACCTTGTTCAGCCGAAAGCGATGGAAGCGTGGGAGAAGGGTGTTCAATTCCGTGAGCTAATCGAATCGGAGGAGCGCATTACGAGTGTACTATCACCTGCTGAAATTGAAGAGTGCTTTAACTATGAACATCATATGAAGCATGTTGATACGATCTTTAGAAGAGTAGGTTTAGAAGACTAATAAATTCGGAGGTTCGATCTCATGAAAAAAGGCGACTTGCTTTACGAAGGAAAAGCGAAGAAGATCTACAAGACCGACAAGCCTGCTGAGCTTTGGATTGAGTATAAGGATGCAGCAACTGCATTCAATGGAGAGAAAAAGGAAACATTAGCTGGGAAGGCGCGTTTAAATAACGAAATTACGACGTTGATCTTTGATTATTTACAAAAAAATGGTGTAGAAAGCCATTTCATTAAACGTCTCTCTGAAACAGAGCAGCTCGTGAAGGAAGTAGAGATTATTCCCCTTGAAGTTGTTGTCCGAAATGTCGTAGCAGGAAGCTTATCAAAGCGTCTTGGAATCGAAGAGGGGACACAGCTACAAAAGCCAATAGTGGAATTTTACTATAAGGATGATGATTTAGGTGATCCACTCGTAACAGAGGATCATATTGCCATTTTAGATGTTGCGAAACCGGAAGATTTACTCGTTCTACGTGAAAAGGGACAAGAAGTTAATGAGCACTTAATCGCACTGTTTGATACGTTAAATGTTCGTTTAGTTGATTTTAAGCTAGAGTTCGGTCGTACGAAAGAGGGAGACATTTTACTAGCTGATGAAATTTCTCCTGATACTTGTAGGCTGTGGGATAAAGAGACGAATCAACGATTTGATAAAGATTTATTTAGACGAAATATTGGGAGTTTACAAGAAGGATATGAAGAAATCTTATCACGCTTAGGAGGCGCATCATGTACAAAGTAAAAGTATACGTTACGTTAAGAGAAAGTGTTCTTGATCCACAAGGAGGAGCAGTGAAGCGTGCCCTTCACACGAAAGGCTACAAGGAAGTAGAAGAAGTGAGAATTGGTAAGTACATGGAATTGACATTAGCAGATACATCTGATGTTGAGAAACGAATAGATGAAATGTGTTCAAAATTACTTGCGAATACTGTTATTGAAGACTATCGCTACGAAATCGAGGAGGGTGTTACTTCATGAAATTTGCAGTGATTGTCTTCCCAGGATCAAATTGTGATTCTGATATGTATCACGCGATTCGTGATGGTATTGGCGAAGAAGTAGAATATGTCCGTTACGATGAGACGTCACTTGAAGGCTTTGATGGCGTATTGCTACCAGGAGGTTTCTCTTATGGTGACTATCTCCGTTCTGGGGCAATTGCTCGCTTTGCACCGATTATGGATGAGGTTGTCGCTTTTGCCGAGGCAGGAAAGCCAGTATTAGGCGTATGTAATGGCTTCCAAGTGCTTCTTGAAGTCGGTCTGTTACCAGGGGCGATGAAGCGTAATGATGGACTGAAATTTATTTGTCGACCTACGAATTTGGTCGTTGAAAATAATGAGACGAAATTTACTTCTAATTATGGGCAAGGTGAGGTTATTAACATTCCTGTCGCACATGGTGAAGGGAACTATGAGTGTGATGAGGAAACGTTAACGAAGCTTGAAGAGCAGAAGCAAGTCGTATTCCGTTATGAGCAGCCGATTAACGGATCGAAAGCGAACATTGCTGGAATTGTAAACGAAGGTGGTAACGTATTAGGAATGATGCCACACCCAGAACGAGCGGTTGAAGCATTGCTTGGCCGTGAAGATGGATTAAGACTTTTTCAATCGATTGTGAAAAATTGGAGGGAATCTCATGTCACTACTTCTTGAACCAACAGTTGAGCGTGTGAAAGAGGAAAAGCTATACCGTGGAATGGGTCTTACGGATGAGGAATTTGCGATGGTTGAGGGTATTCTTGGACGTACCCCGAATTATACGGAAACGGGCATTTTCTCTGTTATGTGGTCGGAGCATTGTAGTTATAAAAATTCCAAAGTCGTCTTAAAGAAATTCCCAACTGAAGGAGAGCAAGTGTTGCAAGGGCCTGGAGAAGGTGCGGGAATTATTGATATCGGTGATGGACAGGCGGTTGTGTTTAAGGTAGAAAGTCATAATCATCCATCAGCGATTGAGCCATTTCAAGGGGCTGCTACTGGTGTTGGTGGGATTTTGCGTGACGTCTTCTCAATGGGAGCGCGTCCGATTGCATTATTGAATTCATTACGCTTTGGTGAGCTTGAATCAGAACGTGTGAAATATTTATTTGAGGAAGTTGTTGCAGGAATTGCTGGATACGGTAATTGTATGGGTGTTCCAACTGTTGGTGGAGAGATCCAATTCGATCCATGCTATGAAGCAAATCCACTTGTTAATGCAATGTGTGTCGGTTTAATTGATCATAAAGATATTCAAAAAGGTCAAGCAAAAGGTGTTGGTAATACCGTCATGTATGTAGGTGCTAGTACGGGGCGTGATGGTATTCACGGTGCAACCTTCGCCTCTGAGGAGCTTGGAGAAGATGCCGATGAGAAGCGTCCTGCGGTTCAAGTTGGCGATCCGTTTATGGAAAAGCTATTGCTTGAAGCGTGTCTAGAGCTCATTCAAAATGATGCGTTGGTAGGTATTCAAGACATGGGAGCTGCAGGCTTAACGTCTTCATCTGCAGAGATGGCAAGTAAAGCAGGCTCTGGAATTGAGATGAATTTAGATTTAATTCCACAACGTGAAAAAGGAATGACACCTTATGAGATGATGCTTTCAGAATCTCAAGAGCGTATGTTAATTGTCGTGGAAAAAGGTCGTGAGCAAGAGATTAAGGAGATCTTTGACCGTTGGGGTTTGCTTTCAGCAGAGGTTGGTCATGTGACTGACGATAAGCGCCTGCGTTTGCTTCATAAAGGTGAAGTTGTTGCAGACTTGCCAGTGGATGCTCTTGCTGAGGAAGCTCCTGTTTATCATAAGCCTTCTAAGGTGGCAGAGTACTATAAGAAGTTTCAACAGATGGAAAATAACGTACCTTTTATTCAAGATACGAAAGAAACATTCCTGCAATTGTTGAAGCAGCCAACGATTGCAAACAAAGAATGGGTTTACGATCAGTATGATTATATGGTGCAGACGAATACAGTTGTTGAACCAGGTTCTGATGCAGCAGTGTTGCGTGTGCGTGGTACTCGTAAGGCACTTGCGATGACGACAGATTGTAATTCTCGTTATATTTACCTTGACCCTGAAGTAGGTGGTCAGATTGCCGTTGCAGAGGCTGCGCGTAATATTATTTGCTCAGGAGCGAAGCCACTTGGATTAACAGATGGCTTAAATTATGGTAGTCCTGAAAAGCCAGAAATCTTCTGGCAATTAGAGAAATCAACAGATGGAATGAGCGAGGCGTGTCGTGTATTAAAAACACCTGTTATTGGTGGAAACGTTTCGTTATATAATGAGTCGCACGGTGTAGCCATTTACCCAACACCTGTTATCGGGATGGTAGGACTAGTTGAGGATGTTGATCATATTACGACCCAAGCGTTTAAACAGGCTGGGGATGTGATTTATCTTTTAGGTGAAACGAAGTCAGAATTTGGTGGTAGTGAGCTACAAAAGCTAGTGGATGGTGAGTTATCTGGGAAAGCACCAGTGCTTGATCTTGAAGAGGAAAAGCAACGTCAAGATCAGCTATTAACAGCTATTCAAAAAGGCCTCGTTCAATCAGCGCATGACGTGGCTGAAGGTGGGCTAAGTGTTGCGTTGGCAGAATGTATGACGTCTGGTTCGTTAGGTGCCGATGTAGTAGTAGCAGGTGATGCTGTTTCTGCGCTATTTGCTGAATCGCAATCTAGATTTGTCGTTACGGTTAGCCCGGATCAGGTAGCAGACTTCGAAGCATTGGTTTCTGGTACTAAGATTGGGGTTGTAACAGATACAGCTGTGTTAACGGTGAAAGGTGAAGAGCAACAAGTGATACTTGAAGCAACTCAAGAAGAAATTGTCGAGGCTTGGAAAGGAGCCATTCCATGTTTGCTGAAATCAAAGGCTTAAATGAAGAATGTGGTGTGTTTGCGATTTGGGGACATAAAGATGCAGCTCAACTAACGTATTATGGTCTTCATAGTTTACAGCATCGCGGTCAAGAGGGAGCAGGTATCGTCGTATCAGATGGCGAACAATTAACGATTCACAAAGGTCTAGGGCTTGTAAATGACGTATTTAGCCCGAATGATTTCAAAGAATTAAGTGGTCAGGCTGCAATCGGTCATGTTCGGTATGCCACTGCGGGAGGAGGAGGCTTTGCCAATGTGCAGCCTCTTATGTTCCGCTCACAAACAGGGAGCATTGCGATTGCTCATAACGGAAATCTTGTCAATGCAACAAGCATGAAGCACCAGCTAGAAGGTCAAGGGAGTATTTTTCAATCGACTTCTGATACAGAGGTTGTTGCGCATTTAATTAAGCGTAGTGGCTTTGCTTCGCTTGAAGAACAGTTTCGCAATGCGTTAACGATGCTAAAGGGTGCCTATGCGTTGGCAGTCATGAATGAGCAGCAATTAATGATTGCTCTTGATCCAAATGGCTTACGTCCATTATCTCTCGGGCGCTTAGGTGAAGCGTATGTCGTTGCATCTGAAACGTGTGCATTTGATATTATCGGTGCTGAGTATGTTCGAGAGGTTGAGCCAGGTGAGTTAATTGTCATTGATGAAAACGGTCTACGATCTCAACGTTTTTCGGGTTCATCTAACCGTGCTATTTGTAGTATGGAATATATTTATTTTGCTCGACCAGATAGTAATCTTGATGAGATTAATGTTCATACATCAAGAAAGAATTTAGGGAAACAGCTTGCCATGGAGTCACCAGTTGAGGCGGACGTTGTCACAGGTGTGCCAGACTCTAGTATTTCAGCTGCGATTGGATATGCTGAACAGTCTGGGATTCCGTATGAACTAGGGATGATTAAGAACCGTTATGTTGGTCGAACGTTTATCCAGCCTTCCCAAGAGCTACGTGAGCAAGGTGTGAAGATGAAGCTTTCCCCTGTTCGTGGAGTTGTTGAAGGGAAGCGTGTCGTGATGATTGATGATTCGATTGTACGTGGAACAACGAGTAAGCGAATTGTGAATATGCTAAGAGATGCTGGAGCTATTGAAGTCCATGTACGAATTAGCTCCCCACCTATTAAGCACCCTTGCTTCTACGGAATTGATACATCGACTTCAGGTGAATTAATTGCGGCTAATCATTCAATGGAAGAAATGCGTGAAATGATGGGAGCTGATTCCTTGGCGTTCCTTTCAACGGACGGGCTGATGGAAGGGATCGGTCGTACGGATGATTCACCGAATTGTGGTCAATGTTTAGCATGTTTCACAGGGAGCTATCCTACAGAGATTTATCCGGATACGTTACATCCTTATGCGAAGGTTTAGAAGAGAAGGGAGCCTGAATTGATGTCAGAAGCATATAAAAAAGCAGGTGTCAGCTTAGAAGCTGGCTATGAAGCAGTAGAGAGAATGAAAAGCCATGTGAATCGTACGAAGCGTCAAGGTGTGATCGGTGGACTTGGAGGCTTTGGAGGAATGTTTGACCTCTCCTCGTTAAACTTAAAGGAGCCTGTTCTCGTTTCTGGTACAGATGGAGTGGGAACGAAGCTGATGCTTGCTTTTATGATGGATAAGCATGACACGATTGGAATTGACGCTGTGGCGATGTGTGTGAATGACATTGTCGTTCAAGGGGCAGAACCTCTTTACTTCCTTGATTATATTGCATGTGGAAAAGCCGTTCCAGAGCGTTTAGAAGCGATTGTAAAGGGAGTCGCAGATGGCTGTGAACAAGCGGGCTGCGCTCTCGTCGGTGGTGAAACGGCAGAAATGCCTGGGATGTATAGTGAAGATGATTATGACATTGCTGGCTTTGCCGTTGGAGCTGTTGAGAAGAAAGAAATGATTTCAGGTGATAGGATTGAAGAAGGAAATGCTGTCATCGGTCTTGCCTCAAGTGGTGTTCATAGTAACGGTTTTTCACTTGTTCGCAAAATTTTTCTTCAAGATCATGGCTTTACACTTAAAGATACAATCGATGAACTAGGAAAATCATTAGGTGAGGAATTATTAACACCAACAAAGATATACGTCAAACCATTGCTAGCATGTATGAAGGAAATAGATGTTCGAGGAATGGCTCATATAACAGGTGGAGGCTTTTATGAAAATGTACCGAGAATGCTTCCTAACGGCTTAGGAATTCACATTAATCATGGTTCTTGGCCTGTATTGCCGATTTTTCATGCCCTCCAATCATACGGTAAGTTAACAGATGAGGAGCTTTTCTCAACTTTTAATATGGGGATTGGCATGGCAGTAGCTGTACCTGAGCAGGAAGCGGCTCGTGCCATTGAATTGTTGAATGAGCAGGGTGAAGATGCTTTCTTAATCGGGAAGGTCATAAAGGGTGAAGGAGTCACGATCGGAGGCATTAACGAATGAGAATAGCAGTGTTCGCTTCAGGTAGTGGAAGTAATGCTGAAGCTATAATTCAAGCAACAAAAAAGGGAACATTAGATGCAGAGGTTGCTCTCATCGTTACAGACAAGCCAGGTGCGAAGGTCGTTGAACGAGCACAATCTTACGGCATTGATGTGTTTGCTTTTACTCCTAAGGATTACAATGGCAAAGCGGCATTTGAACAGGAGATCGTTTCTAAGCTAAAGGAGTATGACATTTCCTTTCTTGTTCTTGCTGGTTATATGCGTCTCGTTGGTGAGACATTATTAGAAGGCTATGAAGGGCGGATGGTGAACATTCACCCTTCATTGCTTCCTTCTTTCCCTGGGTTGGATGCGATAGGTCAGGCGTTTGATGCTAAAGTGAAAATCACAGGTGTTACGATTCATTATGTCGATTCTGGAATGGATTCGGGTCCTATTATTGCGCAAGAGTCTGTTCGCATTGAAGAGATGGATACAATTGAAACGTTACGTCAAAAGGTACAAGCAATAGAGCACACGTTATATCCAGAAACTTTGCAGAAGATTTTTACAAGTAAAGAGTACAAATGAGTTGATAGTAATTCTATTTGAAGGGGCGGAGTAGATATGAGCAAGCGCGCATTAGTGAGCGTTTCAAATAAAGACGGAATCGTTGAATTTGTTCAACAACTTGTTGATCAAGGGTTTGAGGTCGTTTCAACGGGTGGGACAAAGAAAGCATTACAGGATGCAGGGGTACCGGTTATTGGAATCTCTGAAGTGACGAAATTTCCTGAAATTTTAGGTGGGCGTGTGAAAACACTACATCCAAATATTCATAGTGGTCTTTTAGCGATGAGAGATCTCGACGAACACCAAAAGCAATTGCAAGAGCATAATATTACACCAATTGATTTAGTAGTCGTTAATTTATATCCATTTAAAGAAACGATTGCGAAGTCGGATTGTACGTTTGCTGATGCAATTGAAAATATTGATATTGGTGGTCCAAGTATGCTTCGTGCGGCAGCAAAGAATCATCAGCATGTAACCGTTGTAGTAGATCCTGATGATTATGATACGGTTTTGTCTGAGCTGAAATCAGGTGATACTGTGACTGTTGAAACGAAGCGTCGTCTTGCAGCGAAGGTGTTCCGCCATACAGCAGCTTATGATGCGCTAATTGCTGAATACTTAACGGATGCAGTTGAAGAAACAGAGCCAGAAACGTTCACAGTTACATATGAGCGTAAGCAAGGATTGCGTTACGGTGAAAATCCACATCAACAAGCGACATTCTATAAGAAACCATTAGCTGATCATGCCTCCATTGCAAGTGCAAAGCAGCTTCATGGGAAAGAGTTATCCTATAATAACATTCATGATGCAGATGCGGCGTTAGCGATTGTTAAGGAATTTAGTGAGCCGGCTGTTGTTGCAGTGAAACATATGAATCCATGTGGGGTTGGGACAGGTCAAACGATTGAAGAAGCGTACAATCGTGCATACGAAGCTGATTCTGTTTCTATCTTCGGTGGAATTGTTGCGGCTAACAGCGAAATTGATCAAGCAACAGCATTAAAGATGAAGGAGATTTTCTTAGAAATTATTATTGCTCCTTCCTTTACGCAAGAAGCGATTGATGTGTTAACAGCGAAGAAGAATCTACGTTTACTTACGGTTGATGTGAAGAAGCAATCGAAGCCTGAAGCGATGCTCACATCGATTCATGGAGGTCTTCTTGTTCAAGATGAGGATACGTATGGCTTTGAAGATGCAAATATTGAAGTCGTGACAGAGCGACAGCCGACTGAAGAAGAATGGGAAGCGTTGAAGCTAGCATGGAAGGTTGTCAAGCATGTGAAATCTAATGCGATCGTATTAACGAATGGACAAATGACGGTTGGAGTAGGAGCAGGTCAGATGAACCGTGTCGGTGCAGCAGATATTGCTATTGCTCAAGCAAACGAGCGAATTAAAGGTGCAGTGATGGGGTCAGATGCTTTCTTCCCGATGGGGGATACAGTAGAGCTTGCTGGTAAAGCAGGCATCACAGCTGTTATTCAGCCTGGCGGTTCTATTAAGGATCAAGAATCGATTGATATGGCCAACAAATATGGCATTGCGATGGTTATGACAGGCGTACGTCATTTTAAACATTAGACAAAAGAAGGAGTGCATAAGCGGTGAACGTTCTAATTATTGGTAGTGGCGGACGCGAGCATGCATTAGCATGGAAAGCGGCGCAAAGCGAGCAAGTTAAGGAAGTCTTCGTTGCCCCTGGTAATGATGGAATGATAGATATAGCGACACCTGTCGCTGTTGCAGAAAATGACCATGAAGGGCTTGTGGCTTTCGCGAAAGAAAAGAAAGTTGCGCTTACGATTGTAGGTCCTGAAGTACCTTTGTTAGCTGGTGTCGTTAATCGATTTGAAGAGGCGGGTTTACGCGTATTTGGACCGAAAAAAGATGCAGCGCTGCTTGAAGGTAGCAAATCGTTTGCGAAATCAATGATGAAGAAGTATAACATTCCAACAGGTGGATATGAAGTATTCACGAATTATGAACAAGCAGTAGCTTATGTGAAAGAACAAGGTGCTCCCATTGTCATTAAAGCAGACGGTCTTGCAGCAGGAAAAGGCGTGACTGTTGCGATGACAGAAGAAGAGGCCATTCAAGCATTAGATTCAATGTTAAATGATGAAGCCTTCGGTGAAGCAAGTGCACAAGTCGTCATTGAAGAATATCTTGAAGGTGAAGAGCTATCTCTAATGGCGTTTGTTCATCAGGATACAGTGATTCCTATGGTCGGTGCGCAAGACCATAAGCGAGCGTATGATGGGGATAAAGGTCCGAATACAGGCGGTATGGGATCGTATTCTCCAGTACCACAATTTACACAAGAAGATGTTCAGGAGGCTGTTGATAAAGTATTACAGCCAGCGGCAGATGCACTTATTTCAGAAGGGACACCTTTCACAGGGTTCTTGTATGCTGGATTAATGATGACAACTGCAGGCCCAAAAGTGATTGAGTTTAATGTTCGCTTCGGCGATCCTGAAACACAGGTCATTCTACCAAGGCTTGATTCTGACCTTGTTCAGGTCTGTATCGACTTGCTTGATGGTAAGAAACCTGAACTAAATTGGTCAGATGACGCGGTCATTGGAGTTGTCTTTGCGACGGAAGGCTACCCAGGTTCATACCCTAAAGGGACGGTTATTGAAGGCTTAGATCAGCTTGAATCAGACATTCTTGTCTTCCATGCTGGAACGAAAAAGGAAGATGGTCATTGGAAGACAAATGGTGGGCGTGTGTTTCTCATTGCATCTAGACAGTCTCATTTGCAAGATGCACAAAAACGAGTGTACGCACAGGCTGAATTAATAGGAAAAGAAGGCTTATTTTATCGTACTGATATTGGCTACCGTGCTATTTCGCGCCTCGCTTCTTCATAAAAAAATAAATAATGGCGACAATCGTCCCAATAACCATTGCATAAACGAATAAGGAATCAAGCGCAAATTCAGTAAAATCAAACATGTTGTCTCACACTCCTTTTGTATTAATGTGACCGATTTGTATTTATTTTATGATACCTTTTAGCAACAACTACTATAAGTTGTTGCTTTTTATGATGTCCTTTAAGCAACGAATGAAGCCGAAAGCTATGTATGGAAACAGTCGATATTAAAGATGTGCCAAATGGAACCTCATTCCGTTAAATGAGTGAAAAACGCTGTTTATGCCTACCAAGAGGAACCTCATTCCGCTAATATGTAACAAAAAGAGGAAAGTGAAGCTCAAACGATTAAATAGCGGAACGAGGTTCAGAAAAGTCAGTCAAAATAAGCATAACCTCGGAAATAACGGAATGAGGTTCCATCAACTAGAGTATAGTAGCGCATTTTTATTATTCCTTACAGGTTTGTTACAAACGTTTCTGTTTATGTAAAATAAATGTAAGAAGGAAAAAGCCTATCCATACAGTATAATAACTATAGCAAGAAATGCCTTATGAGAGGTGCTTGCCTCCCACAAGGTAAATGTTTACTGAAATGACTATTGGTAAGGTGTTGTAGAATGATCACTAGTTGGTTGAGAATCACTATTTTTTTCCTCAACAACATGGTGAGTCTTCTGATTTGCCAAGTACACTAATGGACAAAAGCGTGTAATCCCTTCAGCTACTTTCATACTGCCTAGCATCGCTATTAGTATTGGTGCTGCTGATGACTGTCTCTTTGTCAATTTAGCTGTTGACCATGCGAGAATGGTAAGTCCCGCTGTAATTCGACATAGTGAATTAATTAAAGAAATGTTTGGTTTCATGTTGGTTAGCTCCTTTACAAATTCTTCACAGAAAGTTCGTGAACATTTTTAACATCTTTTATTATTTGATTAAGAAAGTTATGTTAAAGTAATGCTAAAGACTTATAGAAATGAAAGTAGTGATGACGATGCCAGAACGATTATATCGATGGACAAAGAAACGAATGCGTCAACAGCTTGAAGTAGTGAGAGGCGAACGTCCTCCTTCACTTGTTCTCAAGAATGCTACTTATCTTAACGTAGCAAGGCGAAAATGGGTTCGAGGTAACATTTGGGTTTCTGATGATCGAATTGTCTATGTCGGCAACGAATTACCAAATATGGTTTACGATACAGAAATAGTGGATTGTCAAAATATGAAAATTGTGCCTGGCTATATGGAGCATCATGCACATCCTTTTCAGTTGTATAATCCCCATACATTTGCGAAATATGCAGCGATGACAGGAACAACAACATTACTTAACGACAATATGATGTTATTTTTGCATCTTGAAAAAAAGAAAGCGCTTACGTTCATTGAAGAGTTAGATGAGCTACCTGTATCAATGTTTTGGTGGGCACGTTATGATGCTCAGACTGAGCTTTTAAATGATGATGCCTTCTCGAATTCGAAGATGAAGGAATGGCTGGATCATCCGCTAGTCATTCAAGGAGGGGAGCTTACGGCATGGCCGAAAGTGTTAGAAGGGGACGATGCGACACTACATTGGATGCAGGAGACAACTCATTTACGAAAACGAATTGAGGGACACTTACCAGGAGCTTCAAATAAGACCTTATCTCAGTTGGCTTTATTAGGTGTTACGGCTGATCATGAAGCGATGACAGGTGAAGAGGCTGTAAGGCGTTTAGATTTAGGCTATGTCACATCGTTGCGCCATTCGTCAATACGACCTGACCTTGCAAGGATTTTAAAAGAAATGAAGGCTATCGGTATTGATCGATTTGATCGCTGCTTATTAACGACGGATGGTTCACCACCGTCATTTTATAAAGATGGAGTAATGGATAAACTAATTGCGATAGCTATTGAAAGTGGAGTTACTCCGATTGATGCATACTTAATGGCTAGTTATAACCCAGCTGTTTATTATCAGCTTGATCATAAGCTTGGTATGATTGCTCCTGGACGTATTGCCCACTTAAATATCATCCAAGATGAATTCCACCCTACCCCCATTTCGGTCATCGCAAAAGGACAATGGGTGTTAAAGGACAAGAAGAGATGTGTGACGTTTGATCAATTTTCATGGGATCAATATGAGACAAAGCCGTTTCATATTGATTGGGACTTAAAGGAGGATGAGCTTCACTTTTCAATGCCTATGGGAATTGAAATGGTTAACTCCGTTATTTTAAAGCCGTATCGTATCTCTGTGGAAGGTTCACATCCTACGATAAGAAATGGTCATGATGAGAGTTTCTTTGTGATGATTGACCGACATGGGAAGTGGCAGTTGACGACGATGATTAAAGGCTTTGCTACACATGTTAAAGGCTTTGCTAGTACATTTACGGTTACAGGTGATATTATACTTATTGGGAAGAGTGTGCCTGATATGGTTCGCGCATTTAATGCATTGAAGGAACAAGGCGGGGGATTAGCGCTTGTTGAAGGCGGTGAAGTTATTGGAAGGATTCCGCTCGAAATATTTGGGATGCTCTCAAAGAAAGCAATGGAGGATTTAATTCCAGAGGAGGAGGAATTTGTTTCTCTCCTGCGAGAGCGGGGCTATAAGTATGAAGATCCAATTTATAGTATGCTTTTCTTTTCATCGACTCATTTGCCGTATATTCGAGTCACGCAGCAAGGAATTTATGATGTTAAGAAGAAAACGATACTCTTTCCTGCGATTATGCGTTAAACTAGACGTAGAGGAAAGCGTTACTAAGTTAAAGGGAAAAAGGTTGTGCGACAGATGAAAGGAACGAAAATCCTAACGGTACTACTAGTAAGTGGGATCATGATAGCAGGATGTTCGAATACCGAAGAAACTAAATTGCCGGATGAAGAACCTGAAGATTCGGTAGAAGAACCTATTGAAGAAGAACTAGAACCTTCTCCGCTATTCACTTATCCGTTAACTGGGCTGCAAGCAGAGGAAGAAAGTGGAGATCGAATAATCGGTGTAACGATCAATAACGATCCACGAGCTCGTCCGCAAACAGGGCTCGTGGACGCTGATGTTGTTTATGAATTATTAGCAGAGGGAAATATTACTCGTTTTGTTGCGTTGTACCATAGTATACTTCCCGAAAAAATTGGTCCTATTCGTAGCTCTAGAGCTTACCATATTGATTTATTAAAAGGCTATAATAGTATTTTTGTTACTCATGGCTGGAGTCCCGAAGCTGAGCAGCGACTAACGGTCAATAGAGAATTGGATTATATTAGTGGTATGAAGTATGATGGTACGTTATTTCAGCGGTCATCAGATCGTGTAGCGCCTCACAATTCTTACATTACAGCTCGTCATATTCTTCAAGGGATCGAACAAGAAGGGTACGAGCGTACAGGTGATGTTCCTACATTCGAGTTTTATAGCCTAGATGATGAGTATGAAGTTGAGGGTGAGAACGCCGAGAGTGTTGTTGTTCAATATTCAAGCGGTCATCGCATTAATTACGAATTTAACGTGGAATTATCAGGTTATACAAGAGCAAACGGTGAACTACAAACAGCAGATCATGAAACAGGGGAGCCACAGTTGATTGAGAATTTATTTGTAGTCGAAACGTCTCATCAGGTTGTGGATGAACAGGGACGCCGAATGATTGATTTAAACTCTGGTGGACAAGCTCTCTTGTTTCAGCATGGGAAAGTACAATCAGTTGATTGGGAAAACCTAGATGGGATTATTACACCTGTTAAAGATGGTCATGTTGTTCCACTCGTACCAGGACAAACGTGGGTGAATGTCATTCCGATGGGGATCGATCAACATATTATTTATTAATGTTTGGATGTCAGAAGGATGTGAAAAAATGCAAATTGACAAGCTAAGAGGGAAAGAGCTCGACCAATTATTTAAAGCAATCCTGTCATTGAAGGATCTGGAAGAATGTTATGAATTCTTTGATGATTTATGCACGATTAATGAAATTCAATCGTTAGCGCAACGGTTAGAAGTGGCGAGAATGCTACAAAATGGCTACACATACCATAAGATTGAAACTGAAACAGGTGCGAGCACAGCAACGATTTCTCGAGTGAAACGTTGCCTCAATTATGGTAATGATGGATATAAGATGACATTAGACCGTGTAAGGGAACTCGGTGAAAACGCAGAAGCGTAGATGAGAAGAGAACGACAGGTGGATGATAAGGGCACGGAAAAGTTCGGTTTGTAACTTTTCCTGTGCCCTCGTTTGTTTTTTGTAATATATGCAAAGTGACATTCTGTTGTAAAAGGAATGCTTCGAATGCGCGCGTTACATGCTTTCTGATAGAATAACCTTTTTAGAAAAGCTCACCCATGTTGTAACGACTCAACACGGAGGAATTAATAAAAGACTGCTGAACAGGTATTCTTAGACTTTCTTTTCTCAGCTATTTAAGATACGATATTCCTCAAGAATATGAGCGATGTTAAAAAGAGGTGTACGAAATGTGTGTAAAAATAAAAGCAAGGTTAAAAGCAGCAACAAAGGCTGAGAAAGCAGATACTGTCATTAAGAATGGCAAGATAATTGACGTTTTTACATTAACGATATATGAGGCGGATGTAGCGATTACCGATGGCGTTATTGTTGGTATCGGCGAATATGATGGGAATGAAGTAATTGATGCAAAAGGTGCGTATATTTCGCCGTCATTTATTGATGGACATGTACATATCGAATCTGCTATGGTTCCACCTGAGGAATTCGCACGCATTGTTGTTCCAAAAGGAGTCACAACGGTGATGGCCGATCCGCATGAAATTGCGAACGTTGGTGGAATGGAAGCTGTTCGTTATATGATTGACGCTGCAAAGGGGCTTCCACTTGATGTGAAGGTGATGGTCCCTTCTTCTGTTCCTGCTACCTCCTTTGAAAATAGTGGTTCGAGTCTTACCGCAGAAGAAGTTGAGACGTTATTTCAAGAAACGGAGGCGTATGGATTGGCGGAGGTGATGGACTATCCCTCTGTCTTCTCTGCTCAGAAGGAAATGCTTGCAAAGATCAGTGCAGCGAAGAAACGTCATAAGCCGATTGATGGTCATGCTGCGGGCTTAGATACAGTTGGGATTAATGCATATCGAGTAGCTGGAATTGAGAATGACCATGAAGCCGTAACAGCTGAAGAAGCATTGGACCGTATTCGGCGTGGCATGTACGTGTTAATGAGAGAAGGAACAGCTGCGAAAGATATTGAGGCACTATTGCCGATATTAACCCCCTCTAATGCGAGAAGATGTGTGTTTGCAACGGATGACAAGCATTTAGATGATTTAATTGATGAAGGCAGTATTGACGCTTCTATTCGTAAAGCCATTCGATTAGGTGTAGAGCCCCTTCAGGCGATCCAAATGGCCAGCCTCAATGCAGCAGAATGCTTCAAGCTAACAGAAAAAGGAGCAATAGCACCAGGCTACGAAGCGAGCTTTTTATTCATTGAGGACCTGCAAGAATTAACGATACAGTCTGTGTTTGTAAAAGGAGAATGTGTCGCACAAAATGGGAAGCTTGTTCAATCTATCCGAGAGTATGTAGCACCTCCAGCCTATTTATTAGAAAGTGTTCATATGAAATTGAAGAAAGAATCGCTTCAGTTAAAACTTGAAGAAGCCAATAAGGCCAATGTGATCACTGTTACACCTGGTTCAATTGTGACAAAAGCAATGGTTGAGGAAGTCACGGTGGAAAATGGCCTATTTGTTCCATCTGTTAAACAAAACCAATTAAAGCTTGTTGTTGCAGAAAGGCACCATCGATTAGGGCATGTAGGAGTTGGTATTGTAAAAGGCTTTCCGATCAAAAATGGTGCAATTGCCGCATCAATCGCTCATGATTCACACAATATTGTTGTATGCGGAACAGATGACGATAGTATATATAGGGCGATCTCACATGTTGCTGATTTAAAAGGTGGTATTGCTGTTGTGTCAGAAGGGGAAGTGTTGGCCGATGTATCGTTACCTCTGGCAGGATTAATGTCACTTGAATCTTATTCGACCGTTTACCGATCATTGAGCGCATTAGAAGAGGCTTTAGTGAAAATTGGGTTTGATGAAAAATGGAACCCATTTTTAACTTTATCTTTTTTGGCGTTACCTGTTATCCCGGAATTGAAATTAACGGATTTAGGTTTATTCGATGTTCGTTCCTTTTCTCATATTGACGTTGGAGTGAATGACGTGTAAATTTTTTTTAGAACGAAACAGGCGTACTGGCTCATGTTGGGCAAATTTGACGAAAACGTTCAAAAAAATATGCTTGCAAATAATAGTGGTATTCTGTACCATATACTATATATCGTAATAAAAAGTGAATTAAGCAACTATATATTGATTTTTGTGGAATGACGGTGTATTTACTACTTAATAGGGAATCTGGTTAAAGTCCAGAGCTGCCCCCGCAACTGTAAGTGTGGACGAAATGAAAAATCCACTGTGTAAGCTGCTAGAATGAGCTAGTTTACATGGGAAGGTTCAGAGTAGAACGAAGCACGAGTCAGGAGACCTGCCGTATTCCAAAGTCAGCTATCTTCGGGGTGTAAGAAGTGAGACGGCCTATTCTACATAATGTATGGTTTGAATACATATGCCGTTTCGCGCCCTTTCCCACACGTGAGAAGGGCGCTTTTTGCACCTTTAATAGTTGTTTTCACATTTAAATAATTGTGTCGTTTAAGGGAGAGTGTATCGAAATGAATCAAACTCTTGAAAAGAAATCATTTCAGGAAGCTTTAGTAGCTCGATTTCCTCAGTTGAATGTTGAGCAGTGGATTAACAAGTGGAAGGAAACCGATACGTGGGATAATCGTGCATTAAGCGCGCTAACTGAACTAGATATGGATCAGCCTGACTGGACATATGTTGCAGCTAGATGTTATTTAAATGGTTTATATGAGCAAGTACAAACAAGACGCCAAATTGATGATGAGTATTCACAGTTTTCAGCATTAATAGAGGAACTAGTTGAAAAAGGGATTTATGATGAACGATTAAATGCGTATACAACAGACGAGCTTCATGAGCTAGAAGCTGCGTTTCAAGGGAAAGAAGACGAGCGCTTTACGTATGTTGGCATAAAGACTTTAGCAGACCGTTATTTAGCTCGTGACTTTGATGGAACGTTATTAGAGCTTCCGCAAGAGAGATGGATGGTCATTTCGATGATGCTCATGGTCAATGAGCCAGTAAAAAAGCGTGTCGAACTCGTTAAGGAGAGTTATTGGGCACTATCTCATCTATACATGACAGTTGCAACACCTACCCTTGCGAATGCAGGGAAAAAAGGTGGTCAGCTTTCGAGTTGTTTCATTGATACGGTTGAGGATGACTTGCGTTCGATCTTTGACAGCTGTACCGATGCAGCAACAGTTAGTAAAAACGGTGGAGGGCTTGGTGTATATCTTGGCAAGATTCGTGCTAAGGGCTCAAGCATCCGCGGCTTCAAAGGGGTTTCATCAGGTGTTATTCCATGGATGAAGCAATTAAATAACGTTGCGGTTAGTGTGGATCAGCTCGGTCAACGTCAAGGAGCGATTGCCGTTTATTTAGATGTTTGGCATAAGGATATCTTTTCATTCTTAGACGCGAAGCTAAACAATGGAGATGAGCGCCAACGAACACATGATTTATTTACGGCAGTCTCCGTACCTGATGTATTCATGGAGGCGGTAGACAATCGTGATAACTGGTATCTGTTTGATCCTCATGAAGTGAGAGAAGTGATGGGCTTCTCGTTAGAAGATCATTATGATGAAGAAAAGGGTGCCGGGTCCTTCCGTGAACGATATGAGCAATGTGTCAATCATCCGTTACTATCGAAGGAGGAGGTTCCAGCCATCGAAATCATGAAACGAGTTATGATTTCGCAGCTTGAAACAGGAACACCGTACATGTTCTATCGTGATACAGCGAATCGCTTAAATCCGAACTCTCATAATGGTATGATATACGGCTCTAATTTATGTACAGAAATTATGCAAAATATGAGTTCAACAGTTATCACAGAAGAAGCGCTTGAGGATGGAACAATTCGTATTACGAAAAAGCCTGGGGACTATGTTGTTTGTAACTTAAGCTCATTATCAATTGCGAATGTATTGAAGGATGACGTCTTAGATCGTGTTATTGCAATCCAAATTCGGATGCTAGATAATGTTATTGATATTAATAAGCTTGATGTGAAGCAAGCTGAACTAACAAACCAAACGTATCGTGCGATTGGTGGCGGGACGTATGGCTGGCATCATCATTTAGCACGTAATGGTATTAAGTGGGAATCAGAGGAAGCAGTACAAGAGGTTGAGCGTGTCTATGAGAAGATCAATTATGCTGCGATAAAGGCAAGCCTTTCAATAGCGAAGGAAAAAGGAGCTTATCCGAAATTCAAAGGCTCTGAATGGGAAACAGGTGCTTATTTCAATAAGCGCGATTACAATACTCCACAATGGCAGGAGCTCCAAGCTGATGTAAAAGAGCATGGTATCCGTAATGGTTACCTATTGGCGGTAGCTCCGAATGCAACGACGGCTCTTATTGCGGGTTCAACTGCTTCAATTGATCCGATTTTCTCGAAGCTCTACATGGAGGAGAAGAAGAATTATCGTATTCCAGTCGTAGCACCTGAGTTAAATTCAGAGACGACATGGCTCTATAAAGCAGCTCACCTAATCGATCAAAAATGGAGTATTCGTCAAAACGGAAGAAGACAACGTCATATCGACCAAGGGATTTCTTTTAATATTTATGTTCCGAATAATGTTCGCGCGAAAGACCTACTTGAATTGCACATGCTCGCATGGCAGGAAGGGCTGAAGACGACTTATTATGTTCGATCTACATCTTCGACAGTTGAAGATTGTGAGAGTTGTTCAAGCTAAAGAGGGGAGAGAGCGGTTATGGTAGATACAATGAAGCAACGAAAGCTATATGATATTTATGCACCGAATGCATCAACAGGAATTATTAATGGAGAAAGCTCTAATGTTCTAAACTGGGATGATGTACGCTTTTCTTGGGCTTACCCATTATATAAAAATATGCTCGCAAACTTTTGGACACCTTTTGAGATTAATATGACCCATGACGCGAAGCAGTTTCCTAATTTATCCAATGACGAACAAGAGGCGTTTAAGAAAATTATTGGACTTCTGGCCTTTTTAGATAGTATTCAAACGGATTATACGTTACGTGTAGCTGATTATTTGACAGACTCAAGTATGGCTGCATTAATGAGTGTGCTATCATTCCAAGAGGTTGTCCATAACCAAAGCTATTCGTATGTGCTATCAAGTCTTGTGCCAAAGTCTGTGCAGGATGAGATCTATGAATATTGGAAGAAGGATGAAGTCCTAAGAGAAAGAAATGAATTTATCGTAGATGGTTATGAGGAGTTTGTCGGTAATCCAACGCCGGAGTCATTAGCGAAATCCATTGTCTATGATGTAATTTTAGAAGGATTGAATTTCTATTCAGGCTTTGCCTTCTTCTACAATTTAGCGCGTCACCAGAAAATGGTTTCGACATCAACGATGATTAATTATATTAATCGAGATGAGCAGCTTCATGTTCACCTATTTGCTAATATTTTCAAAGAGCTGCTGAAGGAAAATCCTGAGCTTGATAATGAGGAAATGAAGCAGTTTGTTGAAGATGCATTCAAAAAGGCAACAGAGCTTGAGATCAATTGGTTCCGTTACATTATTGGTGACCGGCTAGAAGGGATCAACCCTGAAGAAATGGAATCCTATTTAAAATTTATCGCAAATAAACGTGTGAAGCAGCTTGGTTATGATTATATTTACCCTGAGCATCGCACGAATACGATGCGTTGGATTAAAGCATATGAAGATGTGAACATGGCAAAAAGTGATTTCTTTGAACAAAAATCACGACAATATGCAAAAGTTTCAAGTGATAATGGATTTGATGAATTATAAGAATGATCATAAGGGTGCCAATAAGGTTGCAATAAAAGCCTTGTTGGCTTTTTTTTTTGCCGTACATTTGCAAAAATATGCTACTTGCGTTTTCTTCATAATAGACGACAACGTTTTGCTTATTTGATATAATGAAGGCTTAGATGCAGTAGAAACGGAGTTGAATGTTTTGCTTGAGTATCAGGAGTGGCGCCATGTTTTTAAGCTTGATCCGAATAAGGAAATAACAGATGAAGCGTTAGAAAAAGTATGTGAATCAGGTACAGATGGCATTATTATTGGTGGGAGTGATGGTGTAACGTTAGATAATACGTTACACTTATTAGCACGTGTAAGGCGTTACCCCGTGTCCTGTGCGTTAGAAGTATCTGATCTTGAAGCGATTACGCCAGGCTTTGATTATTTTTTTATTCCGTCGGTATTGAATAGTCCTCATGTTAAATGGATTACAGGATATCATCATGCAGCTGTTAAGGAATACGGAGCGATTATGAATTGGGATGAAATTGTCGTTGAAGGGTATTGTGTGTTAAATGAAGAGTCTAAGGTTGGCAGGTTAACAGAAGCGAATGCGCAACTGTCAACAGAAGATGTCGTTGCTTATGCGAGAATGGCAGAAAGCCTCTACAGAATGCCGATTTTTTATGTTGAATATAGTGGAAGGTATGGCGATGCTACGCTTGTGAAGGAAGTTGCGAGTGTGTTAAACGAAACAAAGCTTTTTTATGGTGGTGGCATTCGTTCGCTTGAACAAGCTAAGGAAATGTCTCAAGCTGCAGATGTGATTGTTGTCGGTAATTTCATTTATGACGATTTGGATGCGGCACTGAAAACCGTTCAAGCTGTGAAACAATGATTGATTGAGGATGAATAAAGAGTTAAGATAAATGATAAGAACATTCGTTTGGTGGTGGGAATATGCAAACAAATATCATTGAAAAAATGCTCGCTGGTTTAAACCCGGAACAAAGGCAGGGTGTGACCCATACGGAGGGCCCGTTATTATTAATGGCTGGAGCGGGTAGTGGGAAAACACGTGTGTTAACGCATCGGATTGCGTATTTGATACGTGAGAAGGCAGTAGCTCCATGGAGTGTGCTGGCGATTACATTTACGAACAAAGCAGCACGAGAAATGAAGGAACGTGTTGCAGGATTAGTAGGGCCGATTGCTGAAGATATTTGGATGTCGACCTTTCACTCGATGTGTGTACGTATTTTGCGGCGTGATATTGATCGAATCGGCTATAATCGTAACTTTACTATTTTAGATTCGACAGATCAGTTATCCGTCATTAAACAAATATTAAAGAAGCAAAACATTGATCCGAAGAAATTTGATGCAAGAAGCATACTTGGGATGATTAGTAGTGCCAAGAATGAACTGAAAAAGCCCGATCAGTATGCGGCAGTTGCTCAAGGACCTTTCGAGCAAACCGCTGCTGATGTTTACATTGACTATCAAAAGCAATTACAAAAGAATCATGCGCTTGATTTCGATGATCTTATTATGAAAACGATTGAGCTATTTCATATTGTTCCAGAGGTTCTTGAATTTTACCAACGTAAATTTCAGTATATTCATGTGGATGAGTATCAAGATACAAATCGTGCACAATATGTATTAGTGAATCTATTGGCTGATCGTTATAAAAATATTTGTGTCGTCGGGGATTCCGATCAGTCGATTTATCGCTGGCGTGGTGCTGATATTGCCAATATTTTATCGTTTGAGGAGGATTACCCTGACGCAACCGTTATTTTACTTGAACAAAATTATCGTTCGAGTAAAATAATTCTTCAAGCGGCCAATTATGTGATTGAAAATAATCGTAACCGTAAACCGAAGAAGCTATGGACAGATAATGAAGCAGGCAATAAAATTGGCTATTTTGCGGCTGATTCTGAACAGTCAGAGGCTCAGTTTGTTGTCGAGATGATTCGGGAAGCGGTACGTGAGAAAGGCTTTAAGGAATCTGATATTGCGATTTTGTATCGAACAAATGCCCAATCTCGTGTTATTGAGGAATTCTTTGTGAAATCAAATATCGATTATACGATGGTCGGCGGCACTAAATTCTATGATCGTAAAGAAATTAAAGATGTCCTTGCTTATTTAAGGCTAATTGCTAACCCTGATGATGATATTAGCTTACAGCGCGTTATTAATGTGCCGAAGCGTGGGATTGGGGCAACGACTGTTGATAAAGTTGCGGATTACGCTGTCAACCAAGGCTTAACACTGTTTGCTGCCCTGCAAGAAGTCGAACAAATGGGATTACCAGCTCGTACAGCAAACAAATTAAAGGATTTTTCAGAGCAAGTGAGTCATTGGGTACAAATGCAAGAATATTTATCCGTTACAGAGCTTGTTGAAGAACTGCTTGAGCGTACAGGGTATCGTGATATGTTGAAGAATGAGCAAACGATTGAAGCGCAAAGTCGGTTAGAAAATATTGACGAGTTTCTAACGGTGACGAATGAATTTGAAAAGCGAAATGAGGATAAAGCGCTCATTAACTTCTTAACTGATCTCGCATTAGTGGCTGATATTGATCAGTTAGATGAAGAAGACGAAGGAAAACCAAAAGAGGCAGTTACATTAATGACGCTTCATTCAGCGAAAGGGTTAGAGTTTCCGCTAGTCTTCCTTATTGGGATGGAGGAAGGGGTATTCCCTCATAGTCGCTCTCTATTTGAACAGGATGAAATGGAAGAAGAGCGTCGCCTTGCTTACGTAGGTATTACACGAGCAGAGCAACAGCTCTATATGACAAATGCCCGAATGAGGACATTATATGGTCGAACGAACACCAATCCTCCATCGCGATTTATCGCCGAAATCCCAGATCTTTGCATAGAACCATTGCATGAAGTGAAGGAGGAGCCGGCTTGGTTACATACACCTAAGCCAACAAATCGCCCTCCTGTAGCACAGGCAAGAGCAACCGTATCGACAACAGGTGGAGACCAATTCTCATGGAGTGTCGGTGACAAAGCTGAGCATAAAAAGTGGGGCGTTGGTACCGTTGTTAGTATAAAAGGGACCGATGACGCGCTTGAGCTGGACATTGCGTTTCCGAATCCGACTGGTGTAAAGCGATTATTTGCTAAGTTTGCACCCATTACGAAAATATAGAGAGGACGAGGAGAATGGAGCGACAGGATGCCAAAAAACGTGTGGAAGAGCTACGAGCAATAGTGGAGGAGTATGGATACCATTATTATGTGTTGGATCAACCACTCGTTTCTGACGCTGAATATGATCAATTATTTCACGAACTATTAAAAATAGAGACTGAATTTCCAGACTTACGTACGGAGGATTCACCGACTGTACGTGTCGGAGGTGAGCCTCTACCCCATTTTGAAAAAGTTGAGCATCGCATTCCGATGTTGAGCTTAGGAAATGCGTTCTCAGCTGATGACTTATCTGATTTTGATCGTAGAGTATGTCAATTGGTCGGGGATTCTGTTAGTTATACATGTGAATTGAAAATTGATGGACTAGCCATTTCTCTTCAGTATGACCAAGGTCGCTTCGTTCGTGGGGCAACTAGAGGCGATGGAACGATAGGTGAGGACATTACTGAAAACTTAAAAACCATCGCTGCGATTCCACTTAAGCTAAAGGAAGCTGTAACGATTGAAGTACGTGGTGAAGCCTACATGCCTAAGCCCTCATTCGAGAAGCTTAATGAAGCGAAGGAAAAATTGGGAGACGAGAAGTTTGCTAATCCTCGTAATGCAGCAGCAGGTTCATTACGACAGCTAGATCCGAAGCTTGCAGCTAAACGGAATTTGTCGATGTTTACTTATGCCATTGGTTCGATTGAAGGAAAGGTGATTCAAACTCACAGTGAAGGTCTTGATTACTTACAGGAGCTTGGTTTCCGTGTCAATCGTGAGAGTAAACGATGTGAAACGATTGAAGAGGTCATCCGCTATACAGAGGAATGGGTTGAAAAGCGTGCAGATCTTCCTTATGAAATTGATGGTATTGTCATTAAAGTCGATCAATTAGCCTTACAGGAAAAGCTAGGCTTTACAGCGAAAAGTCCTCGTTGGGCAACGGCATTTAAGTTTCCAGCAGAGGAGGTCGTAACAAGGTTGGAGGATATCGAGCTGAGCGTTGGTCGGACAGGTGTGGTGACACCGACAGCTCTATTATCCCCGGTAACGGTTGCGGGGACAACGGTGAAGCGAGCTTCCTTACATAATGAGGACTTGATCCGTGAGAAGGATTTAAAGCTAGGTGATTTTGTTGTTATTAAAAAGGCCGGAGATATTATTCCTGAAGTCGTGAACGTCTTAGCAGAGCGTCGCGATGGAACGGAAAAGGACTTTTCGATGCCAACTCATTGTCCTGATTGTGGAAGTGAGCTTGTTCGATTAGAAGGAGAGGTCGCTCTTCGATGCATTAACCCACAATGCCCTGCACAAATCAAGGAAGGGCTTATTCATTTTGTTTCTAGAAATGCAATGAATATTGATGGTCTTGGTGAACGTATTATTGTGCAATTATTTGATCATGAGTTAGTTCGTGATGTTGCCGACCTATATAAGCTTGAGCGCGATACATTGCTGAAGCTTGAGCGAATGGGCGAGAAATCTGTTGATAATTTACTACAAGCGATCGAAAAAACAAAAGAAAATTCATTAGAACGGTTGTTATTCGGGCTCGGTATTCGTTTTGTTGGGGCAAAGGCGGCTAAGACATTAGCAATCGAATTTGAAACGATTGATCAGCTTGTTCAAGCTACGGAAGAAGAGCTAGAGGCGGTTAATGAAATTGGTGAGAAAATGGCTGCTTCCATTCGTCGTTATTTCCAAAAGCCAGAAGTGTTAGAGCTACTTCAAGAATTAAGAAAATTAGGAGTCAATCTTGTATATAAAGGGCCTAAACGACAAAGTGTTGATAGTGAACAGAGTGATAGTCCGTTTGCTGGCAAGACAATTGTATTAACAGGAAAGCTTGAGCAGCTAACACGAGATGAAGCGAAGGAAAAAATCGAAGCACTCGGTGGCAAGATTACAGGAAGCGTGAGTAAGAAGACTGATCTTGTCATAGCAGGTGAAGCGGCAGGCTCGAAAAAGAAAAAGGCAGAACAATTACAAATTGAGATTTGGGATGAGGAACAGATGCTTAAGCATCTATAATAACGAGTAGGGGAGAGGGGGGAAACGTGATGAAGAAGTCGTTAGGGCTTTTGATGATTGCCCTACAAGCTATCATGTTGTCAGGATGTCTTTCATTATTTCCTGAAGATGAAGAAGTGGAGAGAGAAGAGGTTACAGATCCGGATGAACAAATGGTAGAGGTTGTACCACAGCTAGTAACGCCGGATAACTATTATCGTAGTGTCTTATATGATGGTGCTTATCTTCACGGAGAATCACGTGGATTTGGGAATTCAGTTGTGTATAACCGATTGGATTTAGACAAGTTAGAAATAGGTTTACAACGAATTGCACAAGAATACTTTGAACCAGAGGAGTATTTCTTTCGCGAAGGTCAGTTTATTCGCCGAAACCAACTTAATGCTTGGTTGATGCGGTACGATGAAGATGATAATCCTACTGGTTTGAATCCACCACTTGGAGATGAAGATGATTTAAAAGCGCAGGAGGAAAATCAGCCTCGTGTGTTATCACATATATTAGAGCACAATTATTTAGTAGAAAATTCAAATGGGCAATTTAATTTAGGTGGAATTGTCATTGGTTTATCACTCAATAGTGTCTACAATTTCCGAGTGGAAGATGAGGAAGGACTGTTTTATTTCTATGAAACGGACATTCCAGATGATGTGATCGAAAATGAAGGACAAGAGTTAGCCGATCGTGTGTTAGAGCGTATCCGTTCGGAGAATTTTGAAGAGGGAGCTTTTACCGATATACCGATTGTGTTTGCGCTATTTCAAGAGGAGCCTCGTGACTCAGCTATCCCTGGGCGATTTATCGCAACGGCGAAAGCAGACCCAAATAGCGGTATTGATCGTTGGCAACGAATTGATGAAACGTATTATTTATTCCCATCACGTGACGCCAATAATAATGTTCGTAATGAAGCAGATCAATTTCAACGTTTCAGTGATGATATCCAAGGATTTTTTGATACGTATGTCGGTGTAGTTGGGACAGGGCGTTATTTAGATAACCAGATTCAAGAGCTAACGATTGAAGTTCCTATCCGTTATCAAGGAACAGCAGAAATTGTTGCGATGACGCAATTTGCCGCTAATCAAATTCAAGAACGCTTTGATGAAGGCTACAAAATAACACTTGAAGTTACATCCATTTCAGGTAACGTCGAAAGTGTCGTCATTGTGAATCCGAATGAAGAACCAGTCATTCATATATTTTAAATGGATTGTTTTAAGAGTGTCCAAAAAGGTGAAACCTTTTGGACGCTCTTTTTTACATAATCAGATTTTATGATTGGATGGAAATGGGGGCATAGGTCATTGCTGTACCCGGTTCCTTATTCTTCTATTTCTCATCTATTTCCCTTTTTCATGTCGTTACGGTTCCTCATTCCTCTATTTCGGCTTTTATTGCTCTTTTTGGAATTATTATGCTTAATTAGCGGAGTGAGAGTTTCACTTTCTTCTCAGAAAGCTGTTTTTTTCCGATTTAGAGGAATGAAGGTTCCCTATTTGATAAATCAGAAATTAAATTGTCCCAGAAGTTAGGGAAGGGGAGTGAGGAAGATCTAGAAGGGTTCGCATTCGCGGGTGGCACACAATTTCATGAAAGAACCCCACTTTCATAAAAACTTAAAAACGTTGTAAGAAAGACGCTATTGCGCTTTTCTGAATGTATAATCCCCCCAATTTGCGACATTCTAACAAAGAGAATGGTTAAAGAACTATAGGGGGTTAATGAAATGAAGAGAGGGTTAGATATTGTTGGCGTTCTAGCTGTATGCTTGATGATTGTAACTGGATGTGGTATGGGAGGGGATGAACAGCCGATTGAAGATACACCTGGAGATGAGCCAGTTGATGAACAACAAGGTGATGCGGAAGATACAGACTTCACTGTTGGAATGGTTACAGATGTTGGTGGTATTGACGATAAGTCGTTTAATCAGTCCGCTTGGGAAGGGTTAACGGAATTCGGTGAAGAGTTTGGCTTGGAACAAGGGACAGGATACCGTTATGTACAATCTAGTGATATTGCTGATTTTGAGCCGAATATACGTAATTTAGTAAGAGAAAATGTTGATTTAGCATGGGGGATTGGTTTCCTCATGAATGATGCGATTAAAGCCGTAGCTGAACAAAATGAAGATGCTCAATTAGCGATCGTCGATTCGGTTGTAACAGATGATAATGATGATCCTATTGATAATGTTGCAAATGTGATGTTCAAAGAGCATGAAGGCTCCTTTCTAGTTGGGGTAGCCGCCGGATTGCAAACGGAAACAGACCGTGTTGGATTTGTTGGTGGTGTTGAAAGCGGGTTAATTAAAAAGTTTGAAAACGGATTCAAAGCAGGAGTGAAAGCTGTTAATCCAGACGCAGAAATTACGGTTCAATATGCCGAAAGCTTTAATGATGATACGATTGGTGCCCAAATTGCCAATACGATGTATAGCCAAGGAGCTGACATTATTTATCATGCAGCTGGAGCGACGGGCTATGGAGTATTTAATGAAGCGATCAACCGTGTACGGAACGGTGAAGACGTGTGGGTCATTGGAGTCGATCGTGATCAACATGAGGAAGGTATTTATGAAGGTGATCAATCCGTTACGCTTACGTCAATGGTGAAGCGGGTGGACCGTGCCGTCTATCTTGTTTCTGAACAGACAATGAATGGAGATTTTCCTGGCGGCGAAATTCTCGAATATGGGTTAGATGATGAGGCTGTTGGAATAGCGCCAACAACAGACAATATGTCTGAGGAAGCTTTAGACGAGATTGAAGATTATATTGAAGACATATTAGAAGGCGACATCGATGTACCTGAAACCGATGACGAATATGAGGAATATGTAGATTCACTTTAATTAAATGTTCAGTGTTGGAGTCGTCCGTTCTGGAAATGTAGATGGACGGCTTTGTTTGAGGAAAGTCGAGTTTGTTTCTTTAGGGGGGCTGCTATGTGGGTGAGTATGTAATTGAAATGAATGGGATTCGTAAGGAGTTTCCTGGGATTGTGGCAAACGATCATATTACGCTTCAAGTACAAAAAGGTGAGATTCATGCGTTGTTAGGAGAAAATGGAGCTGGTAAATCGACGTTAATGAACGTCTTATTTGGCTTGTATCAACCAGAAAAAGGCGAGATTCGAGTAAGAGGTGAACGTGTACATATTACAGATCCGAATGTGGCAGATCAATTAGGCATTGGGATGGTTCATCAACACTTTATGCTGATTGAGTCGTTTACGGTAACTGAGAACATCGTACTCGGTCATGAGCCGAAAAAAGCAGGCCGTATTCATTTAGAAAAAGCAGCGAAAGATGTTCAAGAGCTTTCCAATCGTTATGGCCTCCGTGTTGATCCATATGCCAAGGTTGAATCGATTTCAGTCGGCATGCAGCAACGTGTTGAGATATTGAAGACGTTATACCGCGGAACGAATATTTTAATTTTAGATGAACCGACTGCTGTGTTAACGCCACAAGAAATTCAGGAATTGATGTCGATTATGAAGGTGCTCGTTCAGGAAGGGAAGTCGATTATTCTCATTACGCATAAGCTCAAGGAGATTATGACCATCTGTGATCGATGTACAGTCATACGTAGAGGGAAAGGAATTGGCACGGTCGATGTGAAGGAAACAAACCCGGATCAGTTAGCGGCAATGATGGTCGGACGAGATGTGAACTTTTCTGTGGAAAAGACACGAGCTACACCGAAGGAGACGGTATTATCTCTTTCAAATGTAACTGTGAAGGATGCAAGAGCTTTAGAAATTGTAAGCAATCTTTCATTGGAGTTAAAAGCTGGTGAAATTATTGGACTTGCCGGAGTAGATGGAAACGGTCAAAGCGAGTTAATTGAAGCCATTACGGGATTACGAAAAGTTGAAGCAGGGCGTATTACTTTAAATGGGCACGATATTACGAATGTGCCGGTTCGAAAAGTAACGGAATCAGGAGTTGGACATATTCCGGAGGATCGACATAAGCACGGACTTGTCCTTGATTTTTCAATTGGAGAAAATATCGTTCTACAAACGTATTACCGAAAGCCGTACTCGAAGCAAGGCGTGTTAAACTATTCAGCCATTTACAAGAAGGCGAAGCTGCTAATAGAAGATTATGATGTTAGAACGCCAAGTGAATATACACAAGCTCGTGCTTTGTCTGGTGGGAATCAACAAAAGGCCATCATTGCCCGTGAAGTGGATCGTTCACCTGATTTACTCATCGCGGCACAGCCAACTCGCGGTTTAGATGTTGGGGCGATTGAAGCGATTCATCGCAGGTTAATTGTGGAGCGAGATAAAGGAAAAGCCGTTCTTCTCATGTCATTAGAGCTTGATGAAATATTACATGTTAGTGATCGAATTGCGGTTATATATGAAGGGAAAATTGTCGATATAGTTGATGCTGAGATAACGAATGAGCAGGAGCTTGGTTTCTTAATGGCAGGAGGTCAAAAAAAGAAAGAGGTGGAGCGAAGTCATGAATAAGTGGTTAACCTCTTCCCGTTTACTGTCGTTATCGGTGCCGGTTATTGCCGTTCTGTTAGGTATTGTCATCGGAGCCATTGTGATGGTTATTAGTGGCTATAATCCACTTGTCGGCTATCAAGCATTATTACGGGGGATCTTTAGTGATGCCTATTATATCGGTGAGACGATTCGTTCGATGACACCACTTATATTAGCTGGATTATCGGTCGCTTTCGCCTTTCGAACAGGTTTATTTAATATTGGAGTGGAGGGCCAGCTCATCGTTGGTTGGCTTGCATCCGTATATGTCGGGCTAGTGTTTGATTTACCAGCGGTTGTCCATTTGCCAATAGCGATAGTGGCAGGAGCTTTGGCGGGTGCAGCATGGGGGTTTATACCTGGATTTTTAAAGGCACGCTATCACGTTCATGAAGTGATTGTGACGATCATGATGAATTATATTGCTCTCTATACTGCCAATTACTTAATCCGCGCTTATTTAATTGTCCCTGGAGAGAGAACGGATACGATTGCCTCTAGTGCATCTTTAGCTTCGATCTTTTTAAAAGAGCTAACGGACTATTCTCGCTTGCATTATGGCATTATTGTTGCTGTCTTAACATGTGTGCTTATGTGGTTTATTTTATGGCGAACGACAAAAGGCTTTGAGCTTAGAGCGGTGGGTTTCAATCAGCATGCATCACGTTACGCTGGTATGAATGTTCAACGGAATATCACGCTTTCGATGGTGATTGCTGGTAGCTTTGCAGGCGTGGCTGGGTCAATGGAAGGACTAGGGACATATGGCTATATGAATATTATGTCTGGCTTTACAGGTGTGGGCTTTGATGGAATTGCGGTCGCCTTATTAGGGGCAAATACCGCTATTGGTGTATTTTTATCAGCCTTTTTGTTTGGAGGCTTGCAAATCGGGGCACTCACGATGCAGTCACAGGCAGGTATCCCTGCAGAGCTGATAGATATTATTATTGCGCTCATCATTTTCTTTGTCGCTTCAAGCTATCTCATTCATTGGATCATTAACCGTGTGAAAAAGGAGGAGATTTAAAGTGGATGTTATGCAAATATTAGCATTAATCATTCCGGCGGCAATTTATGCGGCAGCTCCGTTGATGCTAACAGCACTTGGTGGGCTTTTTAGTGAACGTTCAGGTGTTGTAAATATTGGACTTGAAGGGTTAATGGTCATGGGAGCCTTCACGGCAATTGTGATGACATTAACGTTAGAGCGAATAGGGATCGGCGCACTTTCAACGTGGCTAGCTTTACTCGTTGCTGTTTTATTTGGCGCCATATTCTCCTTATTTCATGCGGTGGCCTCGATTCAATTTCGGGCTGACCAAGTTGTGAGTGGTGTCGCGTTGAATTTCTTAGCGATTGGCTTAAGCGTCTTTCTCGTTCGTCTCTTCTATCAAAAGGGACAAACTGATTTTATACAAAATCGCTTATACCGTTTCGATATTCCATGGTTAAGCGATATTCCGGTCGTTGGTCCATTATTCTTTTCGAGAGCGTATATGACATCGATTATTGCCATTGCACTCGTATTTGTCGTCCTCTATGTCGTTTATCATACCCCTTTTGGCTTACGACTCCGATCTGTAGGTGAACACCCGATGGCAGCGGATACGATGGGGATTCAAGTTAATCGCATGCGTTATATTGGAGTGATGTTAAGCGGGGCATTAGGTGGATTAGGCGGAGGTGTGTATGCTGTGACGATATCAGGGAATTTCTCAGCAAATACGATTGTCGGACAAGGGTTTATGTCATTAGCCGTTTTGATATTCGGGAAGTGGCATCCACTTGGTGTGCTAGGGGCGGCTCTGTTCTTCGGGCTTGCACAAGCACTGAGCATTACTGGGCAGCAAATCCCCTTGTTTGCCAACGTTCCAACCGTGTTTCTTCATATTGCTCCTTATGTCCTAACGATTTTTGCATTAGCAGGCTTTGTTGGTCGCGCTGATGCACCGAAGGCAATCGGGAAGCCTTATATTAAGGGATCGAGGTAAGGTAGTCAATTCTTTTGGCAACTTTTATACACAATTTACTAGTACCCTAAATACCGAAATAACCCACTCACTTGTTTCTAAAAACAGGGGTGGGTTTTGTTGTGTATGATTTGATAAAAATTAAAAATGAAAACTAGCATGATGAATGGACTGATACTTCGAAGAAAATAATACGTTAATACCTATTGTTAAAGTTTATGTGAAAGTATCAAAAAAAATAGTTAAATTGTCCTTCTAAGTATTTATAGAGTAGGTATAATAGAGGAAAATAGGAAGAATCGGATAATGAGACATGAGACTATGGGTTTATTTTTCTTACTAGAAGGATGAATGCAGTGCCAAAAGTTCTGTTTCATATATAAACACTTGCATAAATCTGTTCATATGCTATTTGTTAAAAAAAGGTCTATAAGGTAATCTATTCTTGTGGAAAACTGTCTATTTATTGGGACAAAAATGAAATGGTAAGAGGTGTATTAAAAGGGGTGATGGAGATTGTTTAATTGGTTTAGATCAGATACGGAGAAAAAAAGAGATGACTATTGGAAGCTTTATGAACGATTACAGGATGCGAAGGATGACCATGACCGCTTAGTGAGAGATGCAGATTCTGCCTATTCAAGCTATAGTAACGCTGTTCCTTTTTTATCTGAAAATGTGATTCCATCAAATGATTTCACTCCTGCTCGCCGTCGTTTAAATGATGAGTTTAATCAGTATTTAAATGAAGAAAAAGAGAAACGAACAGAGCTTGTGCGCGCGATTAATCAAGCATATGAGCAGTATTTATACTATCGAAACCAAGCCATTCGCGAGGAACAAGAAGCGAATAAATAACCTTAATCATGGCCAATAGGAGGGAGAACCGATGTCAAAGGATACAATCATTCATGATCGCCGATTACAAACAGCACAAGCAGAGGCGAGAAAGCTAGAACGATCGATTGATCGAGCTTATTCGAAATGCGAAACGCTCCATTCCTTTGTTCAATCTGCGAATTGGAGAGGGAGTGCACGTGATAGCTTTCTGAGCTATTTAGACATTATTAAACAATACCATGCGGAATTAAAAGAAGCGGCTCCGTTACAAACACGTGCGTTGGAAAATATTGATCGCTATAAAAGTGATTTCCGTCATCATGCTTCTGTTAGGAAAGTGAAGCGGTTATGATGAGTACCGAAACAGATACGGATACATTTCGTGTTCCTGAGCTCTATTTATTAGCGTCAGCCTTTGGCGGTCATGCCCTTTTTGGCTTACCAGATAAGAAGATGTATCAATTAAAAGGAGAGGGTCCTTTTAAAGAAGCATATGCCGCTTTAAAGGAAAAAGGCATTCTATCAGAGGAAGGAAAGTTAACGAAAAACGGAGCTGTCATCATTCGAACTCTACAAACCTATTACAATAGTAAAAAGTTTGTCCGCGTTCATAATGCGATGTTTGCGTTTCAAGGAGAGCAAAAGGATGATATGATCCTACTCCTTGAGGTAGAAGAGCAAAAGGCTTATAAACTAATGGTCATGGCCAAACCATTTGTATTAAAAATGCTAGCTGAGAAGCTTCCGGTTATTTCAAGAGTCCCTGATGAGAAGGAGCGAACATTTCTTAAAGAAAAAGTACCAGAAAAAGAACGGATCGAGCTTGAACAATATGAACCTAACGAAGAAATGATGAACTTAGAAGTCTTCCATCTGAATGAAGTGCCACGTGTGATCACGAATCTAGCTTATTATCAGCAATGGCTTATTTTTACGAAACAAGATCAGTTAGTCATGGTCGATACGGTGACCAAAACGTATTATTATGCAAGTCAATATTATTTGATGAAGGTGTTATTCGATGAGCTCGAATTCCCATACAAGGAGGGTCAATAGATGGCGCATTTACCTGCTCGTGGAGCATCAGTTGGTATTACGGTTGATCCGGATGTCATCACGTCTGTGTACAGTCAGCTAGATGATATTATTATCGAGCTTGAAAGTGAAGCTTTACCTGCGATTAAGGAGCTTGGTCGCCTTCGCTTCTATGAAGCGGGCGAAGCGATCGAGGCGATGGAAGTCTATCCAGAGGCGAATGAGAAGTTTCAGGATCTTCTCGATAACTACATGCGGGCGTCGACTCTCGTTGTCGACATACTCGTGACCATGATCGAAACCGACGAAGCGATTGCAGAACAAATCTTTGCAGCGCTGGAGGTATGACGATGGATGTAAAATATAAGCAAGCAGACTGGGAACAAATGAATAGTGGATTGCGAGACTTGATCGGCTTAGGTAAATGGGGAAAAGGAGCGATTGATGACTTGAAGGATTTATCCAAGCTAATGGATAAAGTAGAGTCTGATTTATCAAAGTTCGATAGCGATGGTGTGATCTCGTTGTCTCATCGTAACCAAGACAGCAAATACCAAGAGCTATTTGAGGATTTCAAAGTGATTACGGAATTCTCGAATGACGTTGGCAAATTGGTGAATGAGACGATTGATGAACCCTTTCATAAGGATATCGATTCATTCGTTGAAAAAATGCGAAATACATCGATCTCTCATTTTACGACCGACAATCGAATTGGCGCGACGGACACAATCACCTCGCACTATGCCGGTTATCGGCAAGAGCATGTTATTGAAAAAAAGGAGATTGGATTAGAGGACCTCTTTAACGGTGACAATTTCTATGCCGAACAAATGAAGCTTGAATATGAGCTCTGGCAAGAACAAGTGTCAGACGAAGAGATCACCTATGAAGACTACCAGCTTGCGGCTGTGAGTATGAACGCCTTTGAATACAATTCAATAAAAGACTCGCAAATGACGAAGGAGTTCTGGGTGAGCATCGCCGCAACGGTCGTCATTATCGGAGCAACGATCATTTGTCCGCCAGCAGGATTGGCATTAGGCGTCGCTTATGGTACGTTAGAGTTAAGTAGTGCAGTGTCTGGAACCGATTGGGTATCAGGCAGAGAGATAGATACAGGAGAACGTCTCTTACGAGGCGGCCTGGCGCCACTTGATATCATTCCAGGCGTCAGTGCGGTGAAACGGTTTGGTACGGCTGCTCGTACCGTCAGCATGGGAACAGACCTTGCCCAAGCGGGAACACGTACAGCCCTCACAACTCGCTTAACGTCATCGGCCCAACAACAAATGCGCACCGTCCAGGACGTCGTCGTCACCGCAGGCAAACAGGCCGATGCGCGCTTACGAAGCGCAGGCCAATTCCTGAAGGGCCAAGGCGCGAATGCCGTCGTGAGAGTAGCCGATGATCTAACGGAAATAGCGAGGTTAGGAGATAAAGGCATCACAGCGATGAAGAACGCCATCCCGCAAAACGGATTCGCCTTGGATGGCATGGGGACCACGGCAAGAATCCCAGCCGAAAACGCCCACACGCTTGAAAATGCGACGAGTGGATTGGCGAATTGGATGAAGAGTAGTGTGGGTTCTGGTGGTAGTGGGGTTAATGTACCTGTTGGAACTGGAAGACAATTAGATGACGTACCGAGAATAAAAGAAATTGAAGTGAACTTTACTAGAAATCCGAAGCACAACCAACAAGAGTTTGCCAGACAATTAAAAGATCAAGAGAAAGGCATGAACCAGCTAACTGTTGACGAGTATCTAAAAAATAGAGAAAAATATATTGCTGAAGGTAGAGCAATAGAGGGAAATGCAGCTCAACAAACAGCTAGAGAAGAAGCCTTATCTGATAAAATTTCCGAACTTATGGCAAATGGAAAATCATTTGATGAAGCAGAAAAAGTGGCTAAAAAGTGGTTAAATACGCAAGCAGCACTACATAACCCAGATCAGATTGCGGGAGGAAGGCCTGATAAAATTGGTGGAATGGGGGATAAAGGTATAAATTCATCAATAGGTTCCCAGTGGAAATATAGAATTGATGTTGTTGATGGACAAATAAGGGAATTAGCAAAAAATATGACATCAGAACAAATAAGGAATACCTATTTGAATGTGAAATTGACAAACTAAGGAGAATTTGTAATGAAAAAAATTCTAAGTGATTTTAAATTTGATAGTATGGTTCCTAACGAGTTAATTGAAAGATATAAAAATCAAATTCCTACAGAAATAATAGATTTGTGGCAAGATTACGGATTTGGGACATTTATGAATGGTTACTTAAAAAGTATAAATCCAGAAGAATTTAGTGATGTTTTATATGAGAGCAGTCAAAGATATCGTGATTCTATAGTGCTATTTACTACAAGTATGGGAGATTTAGTTGTATGGGCTGATGGTTATGTTCGATTACTTAATTATAGGTATGGTGTACTGAAAACACTAATGCCGAACTTTTTGTTCTTTTTTAAAAGTTTAGATTCGGAAAAATTTAAAAGCGAATATTTAAAATGGAGGCCATACCCTGAAGCTGTGGAAAAACATGGAGAAGTATCTTATGACGAATGCTTCGGCTACACCCCCCTCCTAGGCTTAGGTGGAGCAGAAAAAGTAGAAAACCTAAAAAAAGTCAAGTTAAAAGAACATATTATGATTATTACGGAATTTATGGGACCAATAGAATAATCTGGTTAGTTGATTTAGGACTGAACCCATTATCCATTGATTAAGAATAAATAAAGGTTTGATTGAATGAGCCATGGATACGTACAACCATACAATGGAATTGATTAAAGAAGTTCATAGCTACAGAAACTCTACTAAACCGTTTACTAATCTTTAAAACAGTATCGACTCGTAGCGGTCAATCTATTAATCACTTTTTAACAATAAAGGAGAACCAAAATGACAGTAGAAACAAAACAAGAGAAGTGCCCATACTGTGAAAGCAGCGATCTAACAAAAAAGAAAAGAGGCTGGACGATTACAACTGGGATATTTGGTATGAATCAAATGCAATATCAATGCCATGAGTGCGGTAAGAAATTCATGGAGAAAAAAGCGAATTTTGATTGATAGAAGGAGTAGACATGAAGATAATAGAGCGAAATTTATTAACGTTGTACCTATTATGTCTTTTCACCTTTAATATCTATTATTTCTATTGGGTATTTGAGACATCAAAACATATGGAAGAGGAAAAGCCTTCTCCTGGAATGGTTGTGTTTCTAGGTATCATCACAATCGGTATTTATTTAGTGTATTGGAACTTTAAAACAGCTAAAGAAATCTATACATATGCTCAACGTAAAGGATACAAAGGAATTAGCGATCAATCGGTTCTTTGTCTCATTTGTAGCTTGATCCCTTTCGGTGGTTGGTTAATCTCGATGGGACTCATACAGACAAGCATGAATACGCTCCATTTTTTAGAGAATCGAAAGACATTACGTGCATCAGGCGAATAGACAACTTAAATAAGGTAATCGTCAATAATCCCCACCTTAGTCTTAAGTGGGGATTATTTGGCGATGACAATTTCTATGCCGAACAAATGAAGCTTGAATATGATCTCTGGCAAGGACAAGTGTCAGATGAAGAGATCACCTATGAAGACTATCAGCTTACGGCTGTGAAAAATATAAAAAGCCTAATTTCTCGGTGCTACAAGCGAGAAATTAGGCTTTAGCTACTTCATTAAAGCGCGCTCGATTGTTGAAGATTATTGCTTAACACTTATTCAAGATAAGCACTTTTATTGTAAGTATAGTATTTCGCAAGCTTTCTTGTAGGAAAAAACGAACTTCACCCGAAGAGACGTACTCTCTCTAATAAATGTTAATCTATTTGCTGTTAGAAAACGCCTGAGCAATCACTTTTGTAGCCTTTGCAATGAGTTCATCATTAAAGCTTGCATTCTCTTCACTGCGACTTGACATGATCGCAATAATAATCGGTTCTCGGTTTGGTGGCCACACAATCGCTATATCATTTCGAGTTCCATAGCCACCAGCCCCGGTCTTATCTCCAACCTCCCAACCTTCTGGTACACCAGCTCGAATGAGGGAATCACCTGTCGTATTCCCTTTTAGCCAATTTGTAAAAATTTCTTGTTTATCGGCAGGAAGGTACTCACTGATTCCAAACACCTCAAGGGTAGTTGCAAGTGCTTTGGGGGTACTTGTATCCCGTGAATCACCAGGAATAGCTTCGTTCAAATCTGGTTCAATACGGTCAGCCTTTGTGATCGTATCGCCACTTTCTCGTAACGCCTTTTCAAATCCATCCGGTCCGCCTAATTCTTCGAACAGAAGATTTCCTGCTGTATTATCACTATACTGTATCGCTGCTTCAGCTATCTCTCCTAGACTCATCCCTTTGTTCACAAAGTCTTCTGTAATCGGAGAATAGGTAACAATATCTTCATTGGTGAATGTCCTTACTTCCTCAAGCACAGATATCGGATTTTGCTTTAATAACACAGCTGCGGCTAGGGCTTTGGATGTAGATGTGTACGCAAATCGTTCGTCCTCACGAAATTCCACGGTTTCTTTTGTTCCTGTGTCAATGGCATAGACCCCAATCCTCGCGTCATATTCCTTCTCAAGTTGTTCAAATTTTTCCATTGTGGTTTCTTTTTCCGTTATCGTTTCTGATGTTTGGTTCGTTGTCCCCGTATTTTCTGTTTCTGATTGTATTACAACCTGTTCTTTCTCATCTGAGCAGCCTACAACCATAAGCACTAAGCCTATCAGTGCTAGTTTTTGATAAAACCATCTTTTGTTCATGATGTAAATCCTCCTAATTATTTGATTAGACACTTATGTACGAATTAAAAACAACCTTATTCAAGGAGTTTTAACAGATTACATTTGTAGTCTGATTACATCTGTAGTATAGTATTACATACGTAATCAAATGAAGTCAATTCTTTTTTCTAACAATCAAGCTACTATAAATATGCTATATACTTGTTTTTTGAAATTTAAATGTCAAGGGAGTGGGTGTTGCAGGACATGTTTTTAACTCATTTTATAATAGGTCTATTGGTGTCTTCATTTTCCGTTACCGTTATTCTACTTATACGAAAATGGTTCGGAAGACAACTAACAGCAAAATGGCACTATCATTTGTGGATGTTTCTTTTTATGGCTTTAACACTTCCATTCATACCAACTGATCTATATAATTTTAGTTCTCTCTTTAGCGGTGGGGATACATATCAGACTCATGCACCTAGCTCTAATGTGGACATAACTGGAACTGATATGATGCAGGGATTACACCTGATACAAGACTTTTCTGTGTCGGTCAATCGGCCGGATCTGTCCTTATTTAATATGGGAGTGATGAGTTTATGGATGTTAGGGGTGCTTTTATTTACCTTTATTATGATTCGTGGATGGCTCACACTTAGAAGGATAAGGAATGATTCTTCTGCGTTTTCCAATCAAGAAGTTCTCGTGCTTTTCGAAGAATGCAAGAAAAGACTACAAATGAATAAATCAATAAAGATTGTTATTTCGAAAAGAGTTCAATCTCCAATGATATTCGGACTTTTTCAAACATATATCGTTTTACCTTCTCAGCATGAAAACTGGCTTAGTTTGAAAGATTACGAATATATCTTTCTTCATGAACTGAATCACTATAAAAACAAGGATTTGCTGACAAATTACGTGATATTGTTCTATCAAACCATTTATTGGTTTAATCCACTTGTCTGGGTTGCTTTTAGAGAAATGAGATTGGATCGGGAAATTGCATGTGATACATCTGTTTTACAGTTACTAGATGATCATTCATTTAGTGAATATGGACATACAATCATTAATTTTTTGGATCTTTCAAAACGGTCAAGTAAGCTACATTTAGTAACACAATTAAACGGTTCGAAGCTTCAAATCAAAAAACGAATTGAACAAATTTCTGCCTATAATCATTCCGAAAAAAAATCAATAAAAAAAAGCGTCTTTATTTATGTGTTGGCCAGTATCATTTTGACAATTCAGCTACCTTTCATTTCCGTATTTGCGACGGAAAACGACCGATACTATTTTAATAATGACGGAGCCGTTTATGAGGATTTACATCAATTCTTTAAAGGGTATGAAGGAAGCTTTGTTTTATATGATCATAACGCAGAGCAATATCGCATTTATAATGAAGAGAAAAGTACGTTGCGGGTATCACCTGATTCCACATACAAAATCTATAGTGCCTTATTTGCACTAGAAACAAATGTGATTTCACCCGAAGAATCCACTCTTTTATGGGATGGGATGGAGCAACCTTATGAAGCTTGGAATATGGATCAGGATGTCTCATCTGCATTACAAAAGTCTGTAAATTGGTATTTCCAAGAATTAGATCGCAGAACAGGATTTGAAACAATCCAATCCAATCTAGAAGAGATACACTATGGAAATTCCGATGTATCTGGGGGAATGGGTGAATTCTGGCACGGATCTTCATTAAAAATTTCTCCAGTCGAGCAAGTCGAACTACTACAAGCCTTTTATAATAATCAATTGGGATATAAGGAAATGCATATCAAAGCTGTGAAGGAAGCACTATTCCTAGAAAAGAATGAAGAAGCTCGCCTATCAGGAAAAACAGGTACAGGAGCAGTGAATGGGAAAAACATCAATGGTTGGTTTATCGGGTATGTAGAGACGAAGAACAATACGTATTTCTTTGCTACCAATATACAAGATGAAGATGATACATCTGGAAGCAAGGCGTTAGAAATTACTTTATCAATTTTAAAAAATTTAGGAATTTATTAAAAATGGAGGGGAGAAATATGGAGAAAAACATTCCCAGTATATCAGAATCAGAATGGGAAATCATGAACGTGCTCTGGGATAAAGCCCCTCAGACAGCGAATGACATCATAAATTCCCTACGGGGGAGTGTCGATTGGAAGCCGAAAACCATACGCACTCTTCTCGATAGATTGGTTCAAAAAGATGTAGTAGGTGTTAATAAAAATCAAAGAGTTTACACCTTTTATCCGCTCTATACACAGGAAGAGTGCCAACGTGCGGAGGCAGAATCATTTATCAAGCGAATCTATGGAGGTACCCTTAAATCCATGCTTGTCCAATTCATTCAGGAAGATACCCTATCTGATGAGGATATCAATGAACTACGCCATATTTTAAATAAGAAACCTAAATAACAATAATATTTTAAAAAGCGATTTGGTATTTTTCCAAATCGCTTTCTTCTCTGTAAATACTTTGTCCGTAAGTCATAATGAACGAAACGGTACCAGTTTGCTAAACGTAGGTTGCACTTGGTCATAATGTTCGTGTCAAGCGTGACGTTTGATATTTCCAATAATCACGACTAAACAAATGCCCAAAAATATGTATGTCATTCACTTCGTTTTCTTGCTTTACGTACGATGATAACGAACGTAAAGGAGGGGAGAAAGTGAGATGTACGTATAGATTTTTGCCATATGTATTGTCTTTGGTATTAATTTTCATCACTGCGTTCACCTTCTATATGTATGGGAGTGCTGATAGGACAAATCCAGTCACTGCTTCAGATGACACCCAAGAATCCAACGGTGAAGAGAGTGATCTAAGAAATACGATAACAAATGAGATAAATACCGATGCAGGAAATGTTGACAATTCCATCATTAATGAAGTGAATGTAAGCAATGGTGAAATCAATAATAGCGTTGAAAATACCATTAACAGTAAAAATGGCGATATAGGTAATCATATTGAGAATCACATGAGCGGAGACGATGCGACCGTTGATAATCAAGTGGAAAATAATATCACGAATGGTTCAAACAACACGATTACTAATCATATTACGAACAACGTCGAAGTGAATGTTGATGTCCATGTAAAGAATTACTTGGTCAATAACGTAGAAGGAAAAGGTGACGATGGAGAAAACGATACGGAAGAAAATGGTAACGGTGATGAAGCAGGCCGTGAGGAAGAGAATGGGGACGGTAATGGAAATGGAGAAGCCTCCAATGGTGAAACGCCTGATACTGTTTGGGGAGTTGATTCAGCAAGCTTGACAACAGAAGATATGCTTTCATGTGTTCGTGAGAATTTTGGGGACCCGAAAGTATGGGCTAGGTATTTAGGGGATAAAGACGGGGTTTCCTATGGATTGACTCACGAAGAAGTGGAATTTCTTCACGAAAATGATATTGATATTATGGTCATTTGGAACCATTTCACGGATGCGACTGGTTATGAAAAAGGACAAAGCGAAGCGACAGCGGCCATTGAAATGGCTAGGGAGTTTGATATTCCAGAAGGTGTGGCTATATTTGCTAATGTGGAACCAATCTATCCTATAGATGCTGATTTCCTATTAGGCTGGTACGATGTGATGGAAGAGTCCGAATATGAATCTGGTGTGTATGGGATTTTTCACCCGGATCGTGAACTGTACACGGCCTATGAAACGGCTGCCGAGGAGAATACTAGCTTACTAGAAAACAATTATGTGTGGACGTCTTCACCGAATATTGGCATTACAACAGAAGAAAATGCACCAGAGTATGATCCTGAAGCACCTGAAGGGTCGTTAATCGCTGGCTGGCAATATGGAATTGATGCACAAACATGTAACATTGATACAAACCACTTTGACAGCAATGTGTTTGACGCCCTGTGGGATTAGAGTGTTTTAGAATTGAATCGATCAAAAAGAAGGGGCTGCCATAGGAATGATTTCCTTCATGGCAGCCTACTATCATTAATATATTCCTATACGTCTCCTTAAAGCAAGAACGAGTAGACCAACAAACATCAGAATAATTCCGTAAAAAAGGACATTGTATAATGGGGTCGCTGTACTTGGCAGCTGCTCGTCTGTCGTTTCATCTCCGCGTCGTCCCGCATCAAGTTTGCCCTCATGTTCGTTAGGGTCAGTCTCCTCAATTGATGGTGGGGTTAACCCACCGTTCTTTGGCGGCGACATAGTACCATTATCTTCATCAGGCTTTTGTTCAATAGGAGGTGTTGGCTCTGTCTCTTTCGGGTTCGGTGGAGGGGGCTCTCCCTCATCATCAGGTATTGGATCTTCTTCGTCAGGTTCTTTTGCTTCTAATGAAGCCATAAAGGCATAATAGGTATCCCAAATGTCCCCCCATTGGATTTCGCCGTTTCCATCTCGCTCAAAGGAAACAATGGTTTGCAAAATGCTCGTTAGCTCCTCCGGTAATTCATCTCCTTGTTCATTTTTCGATTGTTTGCCATCATACATAAAATTACGATGAGAGTTCGCAGATGAAGGGTAACGATCTGAAGATGAATGCTCTTCCGTATGGAAAGAAACGAACCCATCGATCGTAAAGTCTGATGTAATGTTTGAATATGTTGTAAAATCGCTATTTCTTTCCGCATTGTTAAAGGAAATATTGTCATAGGCGATGACACCTGGATTACTGTTACTCGTAAAGCCTACCTTTCCATTTCCCCATGCGATGCTATTACGGATAATGTGCGGGACATGAATCCCTTCCCCACCTAGCTTGAAGCCGTTCTTATCGCCTCCTCCTTCTGTGCCGTCTGTTAGGAAACCGTTGTTGAAGGCGAGGCTGTCTTCAATGACGACAGCGCCAATTGGTCCCGTACCAACTTTTGCATATAAATCAAAGCCATCATCGATGTTGTTATGAGCAATAACACCACGAAGAATGTTCCCTTCACCAGAAGTGAGTTTGACAGCGAATCCATCCGCATTGTTTTCGGCAGGGTCACGGTTATCGAAGGAGACACTATTCAATATAAGGTTATGAGATGGCCAATCAGTGATATCCGTTAAGGTTCCATCAAGGCGACTAATTTGTAGGCCTGAGTCGCCATTATCATAGAATCGAGCATTTTCAATGATATTATGGTGACCACCGATGTGATAGCCTTTCGTATTACCAGCTGAACGGGTGAAATCGAGGCCTTCTACATGCCAGTAATCACCTTCGTGGAGCATCCCATGAGAACGTCGATCAAAATCAAAGATTGGTCGTGCGTCCGGTGCAGCAACAAGGTATTTCATGTTATCTTTCGTGCCATTATTGTACTTTCTAATGTGAAGGGGCTTGTCACGAACATAATGGCCATCTAAGACGATAATTTTTTGACCAGGACGAACATAATCAATCGCCGTATCAATATCTAATGGATTGTCAGCGAGTCCTGTATTCGTGGGAGCTCCATCAGGCGAAACGTAAATGTCTCCGTCTTCAACAAAGGAACGATGAGTGACCGAATAGTTCGTGACGATGCGATCATAAGATGTTAAATATTGTGTATCGTCAGGCAGGAATGAAATGCTAAAAGGTGTGTCGGCCTGCTCGGTTAATGTTGTAGGGATTGTGACAGTGTTGCCACCTTCTACGAATTGATTGACGGCAATATGGTTAGTGCCTTGGCGAATCGTGAAGACACCCGCTACGTTTGCTCTAGTTTTTAATTCATAATGAATGTCTGATGTCCGATCAAGTGATAGTACATCGATTGTTGGTGTGATAGCTTGTGCAGGAGGCTCCACCTTAGGTGCATCCGTAGCAGCGGCCGTTACTTGTAAATCAATGTTATGAACTTCAATAGTGGCTTCTCGTGCCACATAGAAGCCGACGTACATGTTTGAACCTTGGACGTTCATGATCTCTGGTTCAAATAGTATCGTTTCCTCACCGTCATTGATTTGTCCGATGAAACCACTATTTGTCTTTGCTAATGTCAAACGATAAGGTTCATTCGGATAAGTGTTCTCACTTGAAGGTCTGCGTGGGTCGAGCATGATCTTTTCGATTCCTTTGCTTCCTTCTCCGTCAGGTGATAATACCCCTGTTCGGGCAAATAGCTGTGTACCATTATCGTCCCTTGTCCCTCCAGCGAACCCACCGATGGCCGCTATATTACTCGAAAACACACCTGAATCCCCATGTGTACCGATCGCATCACGAGCCATAATGCCAAATGACTCTTGTCCATCATGAGGGGTTTTCGCATAGTGATGAACTTGAATATCGGCTGATAAGACAAAGTTATCTTCATTGGCATCAAGCTCTGTGTAATAGTAGACAACTCCGTCATGGTCACCAGTAATTTTTCCTGCATTTGCATGTGCATGTGCTTCGAGAAGGACAGTTCCTTCTTCTGTTATTCGCCAGTCGTTTCGGCTTTCTGATACGGACTGCCCAAACATGATGAAGTCAAATTCATAGTCAGTCGGTTCGCGGACGGTAACAGGAAATGAAATGGACTCGATATCCGCTTCAGTTGGTTGAATAATGATGTCATAGACGCCTGCTGTAGAGCGATTAAAGTTCGTGTCTTCGATTGTGTAATGTTCATAAGGCTCACGGTCACCATTATCAAACATAAGCTCAACGTTTAGTCCTGTTGCGTCAAATTCTTCGTTCAAGGAGTAGGATGTTTTCGGATAGTGTGCCACTTTTAAACCGATGGCTTCACGTTCTTTAACATGTAACGTGAGCGCTATGTCGATTCCTTTATGGGAAAGTGTTATCTCTTTTTCGCCAGTAGATGCCGTATCCAACGATGTAGTAGTATACTCTGAACGTGTTAATCTAACGTCTGAGCCGTCATCGTAGACCGCATATAAAATAAGGCCAGACAAGTCTAGTGTATCACCGATAAAATATTGTTCTTTTTCAGGAGGCTGCCTTATTTCTAGATGGGAAATGGTTGTGTTTGCGACAGTGATCATGAACGTTGTTGTGACAGAAGGGCTTGTAGTTGAACGAATCACCACTTCTTTTGTACCAGAATGCTGAAAGGTGAAGTGCTCATCGACGATGGTTTCATCAATCATCACTTGATAGTCGTCTGATGATAATTCAGAATAGGAGAAGCCGTCATTAAATTCAGCGATGACGACAAGCCCATGTGGATCGAATGTATCACCAAGGAAATAGGTTAATGTAGCAGGTTCGTATTTGATATCTACATTTGTTACGGTGAGCTCACCAATGGTTAACTCGACATGTGCGGTAGCACCACCAAAATGAAGGCTGATTGTATTCGTTCCAACTGTACTACTATCAAAACCTGTCACGATGTAGTCAGCTTCTGTTAAAATCGCTGTTGAGCCGTCTGAATAGACAGCGGTTACGTTCAACCCTGATAGGTCTAATTCTTCGCCAACTAAGTATTCTGTTTTCATCGATTCCGAATCGATGAGAAGCTCACTAACGGTATTCGATTCTACCTCAATTGTAAAATCGCTAAATGTTACATAGGCGTCACGAGCAACATAAAAACCGGCAAATAATTCATTTGTAAATAAATCGTTTATTGAAAAGGTTTCTGTTTCATCATTGGATGTGAGCACGTACGTATCCCCTGATTTGCGAATAGAGAGATCGTACACTTCATCGGAAGTAGGGATCGCATTTGTTGCAAAGGTGTCCCCTTTAATCTGAGAGGCTCCTTCTTTATAAAATGGTTTCATCACTTGATCGACAGCACCGACGGCAACATAATTGGCAGTTTGTACGCTAGAATCACCGTGCTCTCCAATGTCATCACGCAGCATGAGACCAAAGGACTTTTGATTTGGCGTGCTAATGCCGCCGTTTGCATGAAAGCTCTGCACATAAGCACGTGCTTGAATGGTGAAGTTTGCTTCTGAAGGAAGTTGCTTCGTATAAAAGGAGATTCCTTCATCACCGCTCGCAATTTTTCCACCTAGTGCTTCTAAGGAGATGGAGCCGTCCTCATGATAAATGGGGTCAGGGTTGCGAATAGGATCACTGGTAATACTCGTATTACCGCCAAATGCTGTAAAGAACCAATCACTAACGTCAACGTGACCATCGATTGTAAGATTGATGTCACTATATGTGATCGTCGTGTTTCTTGCAGCAAATAAGCCGATATATGGTGTTTCCGCGTTGAAATCATCAATGACTTTCGTTTCATCTCCTATTGTCAGCTGATATACATGACCATCTTTGCGAAGGTGAAGGTCATATGGCTCATCTGGAGCTGGGGTGTTTGCTGTAAAGGTCAGTTCATCAGGCGTTTGTAAAGTGTCATTCTCATATTTGTAAAAGCCGCGCATTTCTTGACGAATCGCCCCTGTAGCTAAGTAATCACCGGTAAAATGATTGTCGCGTTCATTTTCTAATATGTTACTGCGAAGCATGATTCCAAAGGAAACTTGATTATTGGCATCCCAAGAATCGATATGAGCCTTTGCTGAAAATTCAAAATTAGCATTCGGGTCGATTTCTTGGAAATAATAGACGAGCCCCTCGGCACTGCTAGCGATTTTGCCACGGTTATTCGAGGCTCGTAATGTTACGCTGTTATCACTATTTTCTGTTATTTCAAAGTTGTCTATCGTGATGTCGTCTGTCCCAATATCTCCCATGACGCTGCCTGACCAATCACCTGAAACAGTCATTATGCTATCTTCATTCTGAAGTTCGTCACGTGTATCTTCTGCCATTGCTAAGGTGTGAAGGTTAGAAAATAAAAGCAAAACGATCATAGACATGGATAAGTAGCGCTTATTTTTCTTTTTCATCATGACCTCCTAATAATAAAATGGCACAACAAGGCAACGTATGAGTTCATACTGTTGCAGCGAATGAAGCTACCTCCTTTCGTATGGTCATATTTATACTCTTCGGCTTAATGCCGAATGAATATCTAATGAGAAACAACGTTGTTATGGAAGGGTGAAACAACGTGACCTTCTAGGTGATGGAAGGATTATGAAGGGAATAGTGACGTTGATAAAAATGGTACAGTGTATTAACAACGTTGTTAATACACTGTAATTGTAATCGCTTACAAAAAGAAATGTCAATAACTTTGTTAGAAGATAGTAAGTTTGTCCCCCTTTATTGCCTACACTAAAGGAATTTGGTATCATTAATAGTATTGTCAATACGTGTGAACTTTTTTTGGAGGTGAAGCAAGAATGTCTCGAATTTCAGAGGAGCAAGTGAAGCATGTCGCCAATTTAGCAAGGTTAGCAATTACTGAGGAAGAAGCGAAGATGTTTACAGAGCAATTGGATGCGATTATTACGTTTGCGGAGCAATTAAATGAGTTAGATACAACAGGTGTCGAGCCGACGACTCATGTCTTAAATATGAAGAATGTGTTACGTGAGGATAAAGCGGGTGAAGGGCTACCAGTAGAAGATGTATTGAAAAATGCACCTGATCACGAGGATGGACAAATTAAAGTTCCATCCATTATTGAATAGTTGGGAGGTTAGCGAGATGTCATTATTTGATCATAAAATGTCAGAGCTTCATGACATGTTACATAAGAAAGAAATTAGCGTTTCTGATTTAGTCGATCAGTCCTATAAGCGTATTTCAGAAACAGATGACAAAGTGAAAGCATTCGTAACGTTAAACGAAGAGAAAGCACGTGCCTATGCTGCAGAATTGGACGAAGCACTTGGTTCAGACAGCGAGCGCGGGCTTTTATTTGGTATGCCGATTGGGGTGAAGGATAACATTGTAACAAAAGGCTTACGAACGACTTGCTCAAGTCGTATTCTAGAGAAATTTGATCCGATTTATGATGCGACTGTTGTGCAAAAGTTAGCTGACGCACAAGCGGTAACCATTGGTAAGCTAAATATGGATGAGTTTGCGATGGGCTCTTCGACAGAAAACTCTGCCTTTCAAGAAACGAAGAATCCCTGGAACTTAGATCATGTTCCTGGTGGGTCAAGTGGAGGTTCAGCAGCAGCTGTTGCGGCTGGACAAGTTCCCTTTACGTTAGGATCAGATACGGGAGGTTCGATTCGCCAGCCTGCTGCATATTGCGGAGTTGTTGGTCTGAAACCTACATATGGTCGTGTTTCACGATTTGGACTAGTGGCATTTGCTTCATCATTAGATCAAATTGGTCCTGTAACGAAAACGGTTGAAGATAATGCGTACTTATTACAATCAATTGTTGGTGTTGATCCGATGGATGCAACATCAGCCAATGTTGAAGTGCCTGACTTTTTATCAGCTTTAACGGGTGATGTGAAGGGCTTGAATATTGCTGTACCAAAGGAGTATTTAGGAGAAGGAGTACAGGAGGAAGTTAAGCAATCGGTTCTTGATGCGTTGAAGGTTCTTGAAGGACAAGGCGCTACGTGGGAGGAAGTCTCGTTACCACATTCGAAATATGCATTAGCAACGTATTACTTACTGTCTTCTTCAGAAGCTTCAGCAAACCTTTCTCGCTTTGATGGTGTTCGTTACGGCTATCGCACCGACAATGCCGATAACTTACTTGATATGTATAAGCAAACGAGAGCAGAAGGATTTGGCGATGAAGTGAAGCGTCGTATTATGCTGGGAACATTTGCGTTAAGCTCAGGCTATTATGATGCCTACTATAAAAAAGCACAGCAAGTTCGTACATTAATTAAGCAAGACTTTGAGAAGATTTTTGATCAATATGATGTCATTATTGGACCGACTTCACCGACGCCTTCATTCAAAATTGGTGAAAATACAAAGGATCCATTAACGATGTACGCGAACGATATTTTGACGATTCCAGTAAACCTTGCGGGGGTACCGGGTATTTCTGTCCCTTGTGGCTTCAAGGACGGATTACCGCTTGGCTTGCAAATTATCGGGAAGCACTTTGATGAAAGCACGGTTTATCGTGTTGCTCATGCGTTTGAACAAGCAACAGACTATCACACGAAGAAGCCGACATTGTAACGGAGGGATGAGATCGATGAGTCAATTTGAAACGATTATTGGACTTGAGGTCCACGTAGAGCTAGAAACAGATTCGAAAATTTTCTCAGCAAGTCCCAATCACTTCGGATCAGAGCCGAATGCAAACACGAGTGTGATTGATTTAGGATACCCTGGGGTCTTGCCTGTTTTAAACCGTTCAGCGGTTGAATTTGCTATGAAGGCAGCGATGGCACTCAATTGTGAGGTCGCGACTGACACGAAGTTTGATCGAAAGAATTATTTCTATCCAGATAATCCAAAGGCGTATCAAATTTCGCAATTTGATCAGCCAATTGGGGAAAACGGCTGGATTGAAATCGAAGTGGATGGCTATAAGAAGCGTATTGGAATTACACGTCTTCATCTTGAGGAAGATGCAGGAAAGCTAACGCATTCGCCAAACGGCTATTCGTTAGTTGACTACAACCGTCAAGGGACACCGTTAATTGAGATCGTATCAGAGCCAGACATTCGTACACCGAATGAGGCGTATGCCTACTTGGAGAAGCTGAAGGCAATCGTACAATATACAGGCGTTTCTGATTGTAAGATGGAGGAAGGCTCACTACGTTGTGATGCGAATATTTCCCTTCGTCCAGTCGGTCAAGAGAAATTCGGAACGAAAACAGAGCTAAAGAACTTAAACTCCTTTAACTTCGTTCGCAAAGGATTAGAATATGAAGAGAAGCGTCAAGAGCAAGTACTCCTTTCTGGTGGAGTAATTGAACAGGAAACACGTCGCTATGACGAAGCAGCAAACAAAACCCTTTTAATGCGTGTGAAGGAAGGTTCAGATGATTATCGATATTTCCCTGAGCCTGACTTAGTTGCTCTCTATATTGATGATGAGTGGAAGGAACGCATTCGTGCGGATATTCCAGAATTACCAGATGCACGTAAACGACGCTATGTCGATGAGTTAGGATTACCAGCCTACGACGCAGCTGTCTTAACATTAACGAAGGAAATGTCTGACTTCTTTGAAAGCACAGTTGAACAAGGAGCAAGTGCTAAGCAAGCATCGAATTGGCTCATGGGTGAAGTTCTAGGATATTTGAATGCAGAACAGAAAGAATTAAAGGATGTTGCCTTAACACCAGAGGGTTTAGCTGGTATGATTCAACTCATTGAAAAAGGAACGATTTCTTCAAAAATTGCCAAAAAGGTGTTCAAGGAATTAATTGAAAACGGCGGCAATGCTGAACAGATCGTGAAAGAAAAAGGACTTGTACAAATTTCTGACGAAGGTGAGCTTCTGAAGATGGTGACAGAAGTACTCGATCAAAATCCGAAAATCATCGACGATTACAAAAATGGAAAAGAAAAAGCAATTGGTTCCCTTGTCGGTCAAGTGATGAAAGCCTCAAAAGGAAAAGCGAATCCACAAATGGTCAACAAGCTATTACTTGAAGAAGTGAAAAAGCGTTAAGAGTGATACAATATCCTCATTTGCTCATGGAGCAGTGGGGATTTTCTTTATTAGGGAATAGGCGGAGATTTTAGTGGAAATTAAGAGTGAACGTGCATCAGAAGGCGGGATAGGTGTAGGTTTGAGAGGAAACCAATCGGGGAAATGAAATAGAAGCAGTCGCCGTGCACCATCAGAAAGAGTATCCAACTGATGAAATAAAATAACTCACTAAAGATTTTGAGAATTATATATGTATCAGCTACGTTCATTGCCTATAGACTAGATGTAAGGTACAATATGTTAAGGACATGACAAAAATTGGTGATTATAAAGGAAAAAGTAGGGGATCTACGATGAAACGAGCTCGATTGATTTATAACCCAACATCAGGACGTGAACAAATCAGAAAGAATTTAGCGTATATTTTAGAACGATTAGAAAAATCAGGCTATGAAACATCGGCTCATGCCACAACAGGTGAAGGCTGTGCAGCGAAGGCTGCACGTAAGGCTGGGGAAAATGGGTATGATCTCGTTATTGCAGCTGGTGGGGATGGGACCATATTTGAAGTTGTGAACGGTTTAGCGAATTTGAAAGAAAGGCCAACAATAGGCTTAATTCCAGCAGGGACAACAAATGACTTTGCGCGTGCGTTACACATTCCACGAGATGTAGAAAAAGCATGTGATGTTCTTTGTGGAAAGCATGTTGAACCGATCGACATCGGTCAAGTCGATGATCGCTTTTTTATTAATATTGCAGCTGGTGGAACGTTAACGGAGCTAACATATGAGGTGCCAAGTAAGTTGAAGACGGCGGTTGGTCAGCTAGCATACTACTTAAAAGGAATAGAGAAGCTACCGCAAATTGCCCCGCAGCATGTGCGCATTGAGTATGATGGTAAACTATTTGAAGGCGAAATTATGATGTTCCTCGTATCGAATACAAATTCGGTAGGCGGTTTTGAAAAGCTCGCTCCTGAAGCGTCGTTACAGGATGGAATGTTTGATTTTATCATCGTCAAAAAATTATCCTTTCCTGAATTTCTCCACTTAGTTACACTGGCAATGCGTGGAGAGCATATCAACCATCCGAAGGTGATGTATGTCCATGCAAATCGGATAAAGGTCGAGGTAAGGGGAGAAATGCAGTTAAACCTAGATGGAGAGCATGGCGGAGCGCTTCCTGCTGAATTTGTTAATTTGTATCAGCATTTCAAGATGCTTATGCCAGAGAAGCGTTCGTAAGTTGAATCTAACTAGTAAGAAAGGTTGTTTTAGGATGAGACGACTAAGCCTCATCATCGTCTTGTTAATAGTTGGTGGATGTTCATACACAGAGAACTTGTATGAAGGAGAAAAATTAACTATTGCTGTACTCGGATATACACCTTTTTATATGGAGCGGCATGTTGAGTACCATTTGGTCGATATCGATGAGTTAGAGCAAGAGATGCATCATGTTGATGCGGTTTTCGTAACGGAGGATGCTTTTGAACAGGCGTCAAAGTCTGACTATACGAGTATGTTTAATGAAATGATGGTACCGGTCTTTTTCATTGGTCTTAATAAGCCCTATTTTATATTTACAGAAGAGGGATTAACGTATCAGCATTCCTACAATCATGAGGAAGAACAATCAAGTGGTAGGGTAATTCAAGGATACATGAACCAAGGTAATGGAGAAATAATAACGTGGAAATTAAGTATTCCGGATAGAAGAGATACGGCAAATGCGTTTCTGTCTATTTATACAATAATTAATGAAATCCACAATGAAAACAGCCCTAAGGCCCTGCAGTTCCATAGGGCTTTTTCATGTTGTACAAAGGTGACACTTCCTTCTTGCCTCCATTTTCTTATTACGGCAGTTCATGCTACAATTCAAATAGTGATTAGGCGCTATAAAGAGGCGTCACTGTAGTGGATAGTGAGGGGATGAACGTGGCAACGATAAAAGAAATTGCCGAGAAAGCAAATGTATCAACTGCGACTGTATCAAGAGTACTCAATCATGACAAAAGTCTTTCGGTAACAGACGATACGCGAGAGCGCATTATTAGTATTGCAAATCAGTTAAATTACGTGCCCGTCCGAAAGAGACAAACAGAACGAAATCAAGTGTCGGTAGCGATAAATCGTATTTTGGGCTTGGAAATGTGGTATGCACCTGAATATGAATGGGAGGATACGTATTTCTTGTCCATTCGTAAAGGAATTGAACAAGAGTGTACTGAAAGAGGTATTACTCTTAGAAAATTAAAGCATGACTGGCGGGACAAGCGTGAGGATTATGAGGATTTAGATGGGCTAATTGTTATTGGAGCGTTAGAAGATGAAACGAAAGTGGACAAGGTAAGTCCGGTTGTATTGGTGAACGACTCAACGGAAAATCCAAAGTATGACAATGTCGTCCTTGATTACGAAAAAGCAACCGAGCAAGCGATTGAATATTTACTTATGTTAGGTCATACGAATATAGGCTTTATCGGTGGGATGCATCAATCAGGAGAAGTAGACTTGCGTCAAAGAGCGTTTGAATCTATTTTGCAAAGAAAAGGGTTGCTGAAGGAGAAGGATATCTTTCTTTCCTCACGTTTTCTCGTTAGTGATGGCTATAAGTGTATGAAGGAATTAATTCAGAAAGAAGAAGAAGAGCGACCGACTGCTCTATTTGTAGCTAGTGATGCCATGGCTATTGGGGCAATACGTGCTGCGCATGAAGCTGGGATGAAGGTGCCTGATGATATAAGTATTGTTAGTTTTAACGATGTTGAAATGGCCGCTTTCACACAACCTGCGATTACAACGGTTAAAGTGTACACAGAGGAAATGGGACGAACGGCTGTGAAGCTTGTCCTAGACCAAATAAACGGACGAACGATTCCAATTAAGGCGGTACTTCCAACGAATTTAGTGATAAGAGAAAGTGCGAAGGAGTACAGATAAGTTTGAGTTAAAGCTCTCGTCAATTAGCGAGAGCCTTTTTGTGGATATAAGTGAAAGTAAAGAGGGATGTTGGAGTCAGTACACGGTGATTTGAAAGTGAGACTGTTCAGATCGGCATAAACCCTTGTCGTATCTATGCATGTATGAGCGTAATTAAGAAAATAGGCTAAAAAAGATTGACATGGAATACTCACTAAGTTATCTTTTAGTTAATAAAAATAATTATTTACTAAAATGAACTGAGGTGGACTATTTATGGCTAAGATTACGTTTATAGGAGCAGGGAGTACGGTATTTGCGAAGAATGTATTAGGGGATTGCATGTTTGTTGAGGCATTAAATGGTTTTGAATTCGCTCTTCATGATATTGATGAAACGAGATTAAAAGATTCTGAGAAAATGTTATTGAATCTAACAAACAACTATAACCCATCCATTAAAGTGAAAGCGTATTCGAATCGCAAGGAAGCGTTAAGAAATGCGAAATATGTGATTAATGCTGTGCAAATTGGTGGATATGAACCAAGTACTGTTATTGATTTTGAAATCCCGAAAAAATACGGGTTACGTCAAACGATTGCCGATACGATTGGAATTGGTGGACTCTTTCGCTCATTACGAACCATTCCGGTACTTTTAGATTTTGCGAAGGATATGGAGGAAGTATGTCCAGATGCTTTGTTCCTTAATTATACAAATCCAATGGCTGCACTGACAGGAACGATGCTTCGTTATACGAATATTAAAACAGTTGGTTTATGTCATAGTGTACAAATTTGTACCGATCACCTATTCAAAGCATTAGAGATGGAACACGACGGAATCGAACAGAAAATTGCTGGAATTAACCATATGGCATGGTTACTTGAAGTCAAAAAGGATGGTAAGGATTTGTATCCAGAAATAAAAAGAAGAGCAAGAAAAAAGCAAAAAGAAAAGCATGATGACATGGTTCGCTTCGAACTCATGGATAAGTTCGGCTACTATGTGACAGAATCGTCTGAGCATAATGCCGAATATCATCCTTATTTCATTAAGAGCCGTTACCCGGAATTAATTGATCGCTTCAACATTCCATTGGACGAATACCCACGTCGTTGTATCAATCAAATTAAAGGCTGGGAAGAAATGCGTGATGAAATGGTAACCAATACACAGCTTACACATGAACGTTCACATGAATACGGTTCGTATATTATCGAAGCGGTGGAAACGAATAAGTCATTTAAATTTGGCGGTAATGTGTTAAATGAAGGTGGGCTCATTTCGAACTTGCCAACGAATGCGTGTGTTGAGGTACCGTGTGTTGTCGATCGTAGTGGTGTGATGCCTTGCTATGTCGGTGCTTTACCTGAGCAGCTTGCAGCCCTTAATCGCACGAATATTAATACCCAGCTATTGACGATTGAAGCAGCCATGACATTGAAGAAGGAGCACATTTATCAAGCGGCTATGCTTGACCCGCATACCAATTCAGAGCTATCCATGGATGATATCATCGCACTGTGTGATGACTTGATTGAAGCACATGGTAATTGGTTGCCTGAGTATAGATAACATCTTGCATAAAAAGAGACGGTGTGTCATTAGTTTTTGACACACCGATCATATTGAATAGAGTAATAATTAATCTACTTTAAATTTCTTGACTAATGCTTGTAAATCATCTGCTAATGAAGAAAGGGCTTGTGCAGAGGAAGAGACTTCTTCCATTGAAGCGAGCTGTTCCTCCGCTGATGCAGCGACATTTTGTGAATGGGATGCCGTTTCCTCTGCCTTTTTGGCAACAGTTGAAATAGTACTGGTTACCTCGTCGGAACTGGCTGATATTTCTTCTGCTGTTGCCGCCATACTATCGACTTGTCCAGATACCTTTTCAAGCTGTTCAAGTATTTCTTTAAAACTTCCTTCTGTTTCTTGAGCAATTTTCATACCGCCTTGAACATCAATGAACACATGATCAATGGATTGAGTGGATTGCTCCATATCCTTTTGAATCGTTGAAATCAATGATGTAATTTCGGATGTCGACCGCTGTGATTGTTCTGCTAGTTTACGGACTTCGTCAGCGACTACTGCAAATCCTTTCCCGTGTTCACCAGCACGAGCGGCTTCAATTGCTGCGTTTAAGGCGAGCAAATTCGTTTGTTCTGATATGTCAGAAATGACTTGAGTAATGTCGCCAATTTCTTTTGAACGCTTGTCTAACATTTGAATGACGTGACCACTTTCTGCAACGGACTCACTAATTTTCTCCATTTGACGAACCGTTTCATTCACATAGCTTTCACCAGACTCGGCTTTCTCACTTGCCACGAGCGTCGCCTCAGAAATGAGAGTTGCATTTTCAGCTATGTTCTGAACACCTTTGTTGACTTCTGTCAATGTATTAGCACCTTCTTCCATTGAAGCAGTAGAGGATTCAGCACCACTTGCTACATGTTGAATGGATTCTGTAATGGTTTCAGTGGCTTTACCGGTTTGTTCAGCACTTGCCGTTAATTGTTCTGATGATGAGGCGAGGTGTTCTGATGTTTGTTTGACTTCCTCCATCATTTCTTTTAAGTTAGCTGTCATTTTATTAAAGCTCGTAGCTAAGGATGTTAACTCATCACCAGTTGCATCGGAGACAGTTGAAGTGAAATCACCATCACCAGCTGCTTCTAATGAACTAGATAAATGTGAAAGACGCGATTTTAATCGACGAGTAAATAACATCGTACACGTAATGGCTAGTAACACAATGATGACGAGTACAATGATAAATTTAATCAATACTTCAGTTAAAATCACATTAATGGTTTCTTGGGAAGCCCCTACATAATAAATACCGATAGGCTCATTTTGACTATTGAGAAGTGGCATATAGGCTGTTTGATACGTTTGGCCAACAACGTTCGCTTCACCGAAATAATACTCACCTTGTTCTAAAACAACTTTTGCGATTTCATCAGATGCTTTGGTCCCTACTGCTCGTTCTCCATCGATCACAACATTTGTTGCAACACGAGTATCCTCTCTGAAAATAGTGACGGTATTACCGGTATCAGCGCCGATTTCGTCAACGATTTCAAAATTCTCTTCTAAGATGTCACTCCCTTATATAGTTGACCATCACGGATTTCCCATTCTCCAGGATATTTTGTATCGATGTAGCGGTAGGAAAGTGCAAGGTCACCACGCGCCTTCTCAATAGCAAAATCTTCAATACCATCAGTCACACTAAAATAAATAACACCACCGATAATAGTCGATAGAATGAGTATAATACTTAAAACTAATATGTTAATTTTAGCCGTTAATGTCTGCTTCAAACGTTTCACCTCTTATGTTCATTTTTAAAAGTCTAGTAGATTATAACTAATGTCGAAATATAAGCCAATAGAAAAATAAGAAAAATGTCGCATAAAGTTCAAGAGTGTCGAATTATTAGAAAAAGTGGAGATGTGCTACAATACGATATAGGAAAAAGCAAAGGACGGATAACGATGAACAAGCAATCACCTCCAGTAAAGAAAAACGATCAGCTACACGTCACGATTCAGGATTTGACACATGAAGGAGCGGGAGTAGCGAAGGTGGATGGCTATACTCTTTTTGTACCGAAGGCCTTACCAGGCGAAAAGGTCAATATAAAGGTTGTTAAGGTAAATAAAGGCTATGGATTTGCACGAGTCATTCATATTGAAGAGGAAAGCCTTCATCGTGTGGAGCCACCATGTACGATTTACGAACGTTGCGGTGGCTGCCAAATGCAGCATATGAGCTATGAAGGACAGCTTATATTTAAGCAAAAGCAAGTGAAAGATGTGTTGGAGCGTATAGGGGGCTTGAGAGAAGTCCCCGTTCACCAAACGATCGGGATGTCTGAGCCGTGGCGTTATCGTAATAAAGCGCAGGTTCCAATGGGAGAAGAAGGAGGGCTTGTCATTGGTGGCTTCTATCAAGAGCGCAGCCATACGATTATAAATACCGATAAGTGCCTCATACAAACAGAAGAAAGTGATGATGTCGTTCAGCTCATTAAGGAGCTGGCGAACGAATATGGTATTCGCGCCTATGATGAAAAAAAGCATCGCGGGACATTACGTCATGTCGTTACACGTAAAGGATACGAGACGGACGAGCTCATGGTCATCCTTGTGACTAGAGGGAAAGAACTGTCACATAAGCAAAAATTACTCGATGAGATAAAGAAGAAGCTACCAAATGTAAAATCAATCGTCCAAAATATAAACCCGAAGCGAACGAATGTCATTTTTGGTGATGAAACAAACGTACTTTGGGGGGAGGAATACATTTACGATTATATCGGGGATATTAAATTTGCGATTTCTGCACGCTCCTTTTTTCAAGTGAACCCAGAACAAACAAAAGTTCTATACGAAAAAGCACTTCAGTATGCGAACCTTACAGGAAGCGAAACCGTGATTGACGCATATTGCGGTATCGGAACGATCTCCCTGTTCCTAGCCCAAAAAGCGAAGCAGGTCTATGGTGTTGAAATCGTGCCTGATGCTATCGCTGATGCAAAACGAAACGCTACGTTAAATGGAATCGAAAATGTTGATTTTGCTGTTGGAGAAGCTGAAAAGGTCATGCCATGGTGGTACGCCCAAGGTATTCGTCCAGACGTCATTGTTGTCGACCCCCCTCGTAAAGGCTGTGATCAAGCATTACTTGAAACCATTCTATCGATGAAACCGAAGCGTGTTGTCTATGTTTCCTGTAACCCAGCCACGTTAGCGAGGGACTTGAAGGTATTAGAAGAGGGGGGATATGAGACGAAGGAAGTACAGCCGGTGGATATGTTTCCGCACTCAACACATGTGGAGTGCTGTTCACTACTAATTTATGGAGGTAAATAAAAGATGTAACAGTGAGTTAAGAGCCTTTTCTTAAGCAATTGAAAGGCTCTTTTTTTATTAAGGATTTTGAAGGATTGAACAAATTTATTGATTATTTCCTTTATTAAAAATATGGTAGTGTATGATTAAAGATAAAATCTAGTTTTACACTTTAGTCGTTATTCAACTACGAGGCAGGTTTGTTTAACAAGCATTACTCCACATCATGGATAAGCAGGACGAAGGAATTTATGGAGAATCCTGAGAGACATGGGAGGGTGAGCGACCATGAGTGTCGTGGAGATTAGGAGCACGGTCACTTTTTCATTCCAGACTTAACCAGTTTGGGTGTTAGGATAGATTGCCACTTGTGAATATTTTTAAGACCTACCACTCTCATCCAACTATTCAGCTGTCTTTATAATTGGTCGTTTATAAAATTCTGAGATATCAAGAGTATGTAAGAGATATTTTTACTTTATAGAGGGAGGTGGAATTATATGCCTAAAATTGACAATATGTTAGCAATTCTATGGATGCTTCGTTCAGGTAAAAAAATTACCGCAAAACAAATTTCAGAAAAGTTAGAGATGAATATAAGGACTGTGTATCGTTATATTGATACACTTTCAACAAGTGGCGTACCTATAATTTCAGAACCAGGACATAACGGTGGATATACTTTATTGAATAATTTTATTGAGGCTCCTCTTTTTTTTGATTTTGAGGAGCAAACTTCACTATTTCACGCTGCTATTTTTGCAGAAGAAGCCGGATATTATGGAGGTGAAGCACTAAATAGGGCCATTTCAAAACTAAGTAAATACTCAAATCAAGAGCAGGAAACAAAGATAAACCAACATTTAACTAGTCTTGAAGTAATAAGTCGATTAAGTTCACTCTCTATGGAACCTTTTTTGAAGGAGTTGGAGCAGGCCATAGCTGACGGGTACTCAGTAAAAATTCTTTACCATAAAAGTGGCGAAAAGCAATTAAATGATAGATTGGTCGATCCGTACAGAATGATCTATTGGAATAATAAGTGGTATGTGATTGGATTTTGTCATCTTAGGAATGATATCCGTAGTTTTAGAGTAGATCGAATTGAAAGTCTAATGCTAACCGAAAATAAGTTTAACCGGCCAGAAAATTTTTCAGCACGTGACTTTTTTATAAAAAGTCTTCTTCCAACTATAGAAGATAAGGAAGGGATTATTTCTTTGGTTATTAATGGGGATAAAAGTGTATTGGCTGATATTTGCCAACACTGGTTTTTAGGACATTATTTACAAGAACGGACTTCAAATCAAGCAGTTTTTCTTCTTGAAAAAGATATGATGCATACATATGTACCTTATTTACTTTTACCGTACAATAAATCTATTAAAGTTATTGAGCCAATAAGTCTTAAGAAAAGACTTATTGAAGTTCTGTCGGAATTAATAAAATTTCATCAAGTATGATAACTTCCCTGACGTTAACTGTCAGGGAAGTTATCTTATAATAGCTATATCAATTGTGATTGGAGTGTTATTGGATGCAAACAAAAAAAGTTTTTCTATATGTATTTAATACAATGTCAGACTGGGAATATGGATATTTAATTGCTGAATTAAACTCAGGAAGATATTTCAAAAAAGATTTAGCACCTTTAAAAGTAATGACAGTAGGAGCTAATAAAGAAATGATTACTACTATGGGAGGACTGAGCATAAAACCAGATATTTCCCTTGATGAATGTACTCTTGAGAGTAAAGATCTTTTAATTTTACCAGGAGGGACTACTTGGAGTGAAGAAATTCATCAACCTATCTTGGAAAGAATTGGCCAAGCTTTAAAGCTTGGCACTATTGTTGCTGCAATTTGTGGTGCAACTGAGGGCCTCGCGAATATGGGATACTTAGATACTAGAAAGCATACAAGTAATAATTTAGAATATACTAAAATGGTATGTCCTAACTATAAAGGAGAAAAGTTCTATGAGTTGGGATCTGCGGTATCTGATGCGAATTTAGTTACTGCATCAGGAATAGCTCCTCTGGAATTTGCAATGGAGGTACTGAAAAAAATAGATGTATTTACACCAGATGCATTACATTCATGGTATAACCTAAATAAGACTCATAAACCTGAATACTTCTTTCAGTTAATGAATTCAATAAATAAATGAAGTACTGAAAAGCTCAATTTCTCTATTTTGATTTGTAGAGAAGTTGGGCTTTTTAATTTGGAATTTCCTTATCGTTGTAAATCCGTATTTTCCTGACTCTACCCCTTGTTTCGTTCTGTTTTGCAAACAGGGGAAAATGATTTGATGGTCGCTGATATCTTTCCGGGGCAACCTTATGTTATCGGAGATCAGGTGAATATTTGCATTACAGTGACGCAGTAAAACGAGATTGAAGATATGTTTAATAAAATGAGCGAAAAAGGGCAAGTAATGTTTCTGTTGCAAGAAACCGAATTCAGTCCCTACTATGGGGCAGTGAAAGACCGTTTCAACGTTACGTTCCACTTTTTCAAGAATGATACAACACTTGGTTGGAGCAGAAAATAAAAAAAATGGTCGGGGAGAAATCCCCGGCTTTTATAAAATTGATTTCATTTAAACCTTTTACAGTTTTTTTTGAAATAAACATTTGTAAATTTAGGATTTTTTTATGCTCATGCCCTGTCTCGACTTCTTTTCTTTCCCTTAGACAATATTTTGAGAATACTTTGTTTTAAAACGAAAAAAGCTGAAAAACATTAAAAAAAAGGGTTATGTAGGCAAGTTTTTATTTTAATGAGAACGGGGAAATCCAGGTTGAAGTCAGATGATTTTGGTTATTTATTGGTAAAGTGGTGTATAAAAAGGGCGTGTTTACAAACAATACCAACGATTTAATGTTTGTAACCATTCTTTTCGTTACCTAGTCTTAGATTAGTATTGGAATGGTAATCGCGAAATAGTTAACGGAAATACATAAAAAGGAGGAAACAGAAGTGGATAATAATCAACAAAATAATGAGCTTTCTAATTTAGAAAACTTAAAGGATCAACAGTTAGAAACCTTTCGAGTTGATCACAAAGGTACAAAATTAACAACGAACCAAGGCGTACGAGTTTCGAATACTGATGATTCGCTTAAAGCTGGTGAGCGAGGGCCTACCTTGATGGAAGATTTTCATTTTCGGGAGAAAATGACTCATTTTGATCATGAGCGTATTCCTGAACGAGTCGTTCACGCACGTGGTTTTGGAGCTCATGGCTACTTTCAAGTGTACGAACCGATGACAGAATTTACGAAAGCTACATTTTTACAAGACCCGTCTGTTAAAACTCCTGTTTTTGTACGATTCTCAACAGTTGTTGGATCTCGAGGTTCTGCAGATACGGTTCGTGATGTCCGAGGGTTTGCAACGAAGTTTTATACTGAAGACGGAAATTATGATTTAGTTGCCAACAATATTCCGATATTTTTTATACAAGATGCAATAAAGTTTCCAGATGTCGTACATGCTATTAAACCAGAACCACATAATGAAATTCCACAAGCTTCTGCAGCTCACGATACATTTTGGGATTTCGTAGTAAGTAATACTGAAACGGCTCATATGATCATGTGGTTGTTATCTGACCGCGGTATTCCAAGAAGTTTTCGAATGATGGAAGGGTTTGGTGTTAATACTTTTAGGTTTGTGAATGAGCAAGGGAAGGCACGTTTTGTGAAGTTTCATTGGAAGCCTTTACTAGGAGTGCATTCTCTTACTTGGGATGAAGCTCAAAAGCTAGCTGGGAAAGATCCTGACTTTCTCCGGCGTGACCTATGGGAAGCGATAAATATGGGAGAATATCCTGAATTTGAGCTTGGAGTCCAATTGATCGAAGAAGATGAAGAATTTAAGTTTGATTTTGATATTCTCGATGCAACGAAATTTTGGCCAGAAGAACAGGTCCCCGTTAAGATTATCGGAAAAATGACCTTAAACAAAAATCAAGATAACTTTTTTGCGGAGACTGAACAAGTAGCTTTCCATCCTGGTCATGTAGTGCCAGGAATTGATTTTAGTAATGATCCCTTACTGCAGGGACGGTTATTTTCTTATACGGATACTCAGTTGCTCCGTTTAGGAGGACCCAATTTCCATGAGATTCCAATTAATTGTCCGATTGCTTCTATAAATAATAATCAACGCGATGGTTTTCATCGGATGACGATCGACAAAGGTGCCGTGAGTTATTCACCAAATTCACTTCGAAATAACTCTCCCCAACCAGCATCTGATAAAGAGCATGGATACACACATTATGCTGAAAAAGTAGAAGGGCAAAAAATCAGGAAACGTAGTGATAGCTTTAATGATCATTATCGTCAAGCTACTCTTTTTTGGAATAGTATGTCACCAGCCGAAAAGAAACACATTATTAAAGCTTTTCATTTTGAAGTTGGAAAGGTGCAGGACAAACAAATCAAACAGCGTGTTGTTGAAATGTTTAATAACGTGGATAGTCAATTAGCGATTCAAATTGCTGAAGGAATTGGTGTGAATCCTCCTGCGAATCAAGGAGAAACTGGAGTAACAACCTCCTCACCAGCGGTAAGTCAAGAAAATACAGTGAAGCAAGCGAAAACGAGAAAGGTTGCCATTCTGATTGAAAATGGCTTTAACTTTAATGAGGTAACACAAGTCATGACTGGATTATCTGCAGTGGGAGTTCATGCCGACCTTATTAGTAAAAACTTAGGCATGATTACAAGCGTAGAAAGTCAGAAACTTGAAGCGAATAAGAGTTATGCTACCAGTGGAGCGATTATGTACGATGCACTTTATATTCCTGGTGGGAAGAGATCTATAGATCTATTGATGACTCATAAAGAGGCTAAGGACTTTATCAATGATGCTTTTGTCCATGCTAAACCAATTGGAGCTACGAATGAAGGTGTCGACCTTTTAGGTTCATCTGAGGCTCAACGAACATTGTTAGCAGACCTTGAATCTGGAGCTCAAATATTTACAGATATGGGGATTGTGACAGTTCGGAACGAAACGGATTTAAGTGCGTTTCAACAAGAATTTATCAATGCCATTGCACTGCACCGCCATTGGCTGCGGGAAAATCAAGATGGGAAAATGAGTGGTTAATTAATCAGGTGGAAGATTTCACCTGATTTTAACTTTCAAAAAAGCATTCTTAAAGTTTGGGGTGAACTAAAAAAGGTTTTAACAAGATGATATGTTGTCACATTTTCTTTAACTTATTCCAATTTCCATGCCATTATTAGAGGTTGTCAATGGTTTAGCGGAATACCGATTGTTCGTCTTGAAAAGTACAATGCTCGATTAAAGTAAAAAAAGGTAAAAAACAATAAATATGTATGTTAGCGAGCAAACTTACGCATCATATACGAGTAAGACCAAATACATCTTAAAGGGGAGTTTCTTATGCAACAAAACCAGCAAGCACAACAAGCAGCGCAACAAGCTCAGCAGGCCATTCAACAAGCACAACAAGCCGTTCAACAAGCGACGCAACAGGCGAATCCACAAGCGATTCAACAAGCACAGCAACAATTGCAACAAGCTCAACAACAAATGCAACAAGCGCAAAATAGTGCTCAGCCGGCCCAACAACAGCAATTCCAACAAGTACAGCAAGAATTACAACAGGCTACACAACAACTTCAGCAAGCACAACAACAACAAAATCAACAACAATAATTTAAATTCTATTTTACTAATGCAAAGAGGGTGTCGTAAGGACATCCTCTTTTGTTTAGGTTTAAATGTAATTTGTAACACATATTTTATTAAGAGATGAGACGATTTTTAAAAGGAAGAGAGCCTGTTTCGTTGATAGTATAGAAGCATAATGGACTGGATCAAGATCTTTCTGACAAGGGCATTTCGATAATCTTAGATGGGCTATTGATCGAAGTCCTGTCCTGATCGAACCGAACCCTATGCTATGTTCGCGAAACAAGTGTAGACATGGTTTTGGATTAGTTAGCAGAGATAAATCTAAAGAGAGAAGAATAGGATTTAAGCTAACGGGATCTTTAGTTTATAATAACAAATGGGGAAAGGTTGTAAGAAGAACTGCTCCTCTTACCTACTGGTAAAAAAAGTTGCCACATATACCAGTTAAGCAACTTTGTACATTTGATTTATAATTAAAGTTCAGCAGAGGCATGACTAACCCATGTGACAAGCTGTTCGAAATCAACTGTATCTCCTTTGTGTATTTTCATTGTCTTTCTTTCAGGAGGTCCGTTAAATACTCCCTCTGGAAGATCTAATGTTACGGCATTGAAAATAGTAAAGCTAACTGCTGTTTTGGAAGTTGAGATAACAGCAGCGTATTTCCCGTTTTTTAAAAAATGTGGCTTTTTGTATTGAATACGTCCATGTACATCTGGTATTGCTTGGTGAACGGTTTCAAGTAGATTAGTAACAATTTCACTCTGCCAGGGTTCATTTAATGTATCAATAAAATCAGTTATTTCTTGGTTCATTTTTTCATGCTCCTTATCAATGATTTATTAGTATAAATTATTCAACAAATTGAGTTGATCTTGTAAAATAGCATCCATCAAGGGCATTGAAAAAGTTTGGTTTCAACTTTTACGGTACCCTCTCAGCAATGTGTAAAACCGTTGCCTATTTGTAGCTCGGAATGTCGTTTGTAAAAAACTCACTGATTGGTGTTTCACCTTATGTAGATGATCCATTTCGGCAATTCATTGCTCGATTTCGTAAAAGGGTTCTTTCATGTTCATTCTTGGTCAGTGAAGCAGCACGTTCAAATTCACTACGAGCCTCATCATATCTCCCTAGCTTCACTAAAAGATCACCTCGTATACTAGGTAAAAGATGATAGCTTTTTAAAGATGGATTAGAATAGAGTTTATCTACTATTTGGATGCCAAAGTCCGGGCCAAATGCCATAGAAATAGCTACTGCTCTGTTTAATTCCACGATTGGTGAAGGCATCACTCTCGAAAGAGCTTCGTAAAGAGCTGCAATTCGTGGCCAATTTGTCTCTTCTTCAGAAGGCGCAAGAGCATGGCAAGCAGAGATAGATGCTTGCAATGAATAGGGGCCAAGTGACTTCCCTAGCTTTTTGCTACGCTCAAGTGCTGCTATGCCACGTCGGATCAATAATTGATCCCACTGAGCCCTTTTTTGGTTCTTGAGAAGAATAGGTTCACCTTTAGAATTCACTCGCGTTTTAAACCTTGAAAACTGAATTTCCATTAAGGAGACAAGTCCATGGACTTCCGGTTCAGTAGGTGCCATTTCGGCTAGAACACGTCCTAATCTTAGTGCTTCTTGACATAGAAAAGGGCGAATGCATTGGTCACCAGAAGTTGCAGAATAACCTTCATTAAACATAAGGTAAATCACTTCAAGGACTGTTGATAATCGCTTCATAAGTTCCTCTCCAACAGGAACCTCAAAAGGTACGCTTTTTTCGTTTAACGTTCTTTTCGCACGGACAATTCTTTGAGCAATAGTGGATTCTGTGACGAGAAATGAATGCGCAATTTCCTCCGTGGTAAGTCCGCATATTAAGCGCAGAGTCAAAGCAACTCGTGCATCCTGTGATAATACGGGATGACAGGTCATAAAAATCAGACGGAGGAGATCGTCATCAATCTCCTCATCTAATACATCATTCATATCCCGGACAGTAAATAAATCACTATGACTAGCAATTTCTTTATATTTTTGATCCTGTACGTTCATTCTGCGTAACAGATCAATTGCACGACGTTTAGCGGTTGTCATCAGCCATGCACCAGGGTTTTCAGGTATACCAACTTGCTCCCATTTTTCAAGAGCAATGACCAATGCATCTTGAGCAAGATCCTCCGCAAGACTAACATCTCTTACTAATTTAGTGAGTTTTGCGATGAGCTTTGGCGATTCTATCCTCCAAATCGCTTCAATCGTTCGATGTGTTAGTGATACACTCACGCCTTCTTAAGCTCCTCTCGAAGTTCAGCCTCTTTTACTAATAATTCTGGGTTATCCGTCAAATCCTCTGGTTCAAATACTTGTCTAAGCTCAATCTCACCCTGTCCAAATCCATGTGGGTCTGGCATACGTAATGCCCATTCAATCGCTTCTTCTCTAGATTTAACTTCGATCAATGTATAACCTGCAATTAATTCTTTAGCCTCCGTAAATGGACCGTCCATAATTCTTGGTTTTTCACCAGGCTCCGGATAGGAAATCCTTATACCATTCTTGCTAGGCTGAAGTCCATCACCAGCCAGTAAAACACCTGCTTTTACCAACTCTTCGTTATAATTTTGCATCGCTTCAATAAGCTCAGGACTAGGCATTATTCCTGCCTCTGAATCTGAAGTGGCTTTTACAATCATCATAAACCTCATAATTAACTACCTCCTATTTTATCGTGAAGCATTTTATCAAAGTCGCATAATCGCACAAATGATAAGCTTCTATTTATACAACGAGTATGTGTTAATGAAATCGACACAAATCCGAATTTTTTTACATATTTTATTAATGATTAGCCAAAAAGAATGATGTAAGCTCCGGTGATATCTTTTTTGTATTCAACTTCTTAGTATGGCCGAGACCCTTTTTACTCAATAGTTGAGCGTTAGGGAGTACGTCTGCTAATGCTTGAGCGCTATTTCGTAAGGAAGCAGGGCTCTCTGTCCCTTCTATTACGAGCGTTGGAACCTTGACACTGTTCTTCCATGTAGCAGGCAATTTCTTTCCTTCCATATATCCTTCCAATAATGCAGCATCATAGGCGAGTGTATGCGCAACTGCCATCAGATTAGACCACACGCCTGGTATTATCCGCATCATGCTGACAACAAATGAAGGAGCTCCCATCCCTTTGGTCATGAAATACTTAATGGCCGTAGCCCGTTCATTATTGGAAATTAAGTCTGTCGTATGCTTCGTAAAGTCTTTTGGTGGCTTACGATCTCCTTCCTTTACTACGAAAGGAGGTTCATGTAGAGCCAATTTGGTAATGTTTACTCCTTTGTCTGCTGCCCTCAGTGCAAGAGCAGCTCCAGAAGATAATCCCCACACATAAGCAGCACCACCTGCCTCGTCAATTAATGCTTGAAGATCTTCTATTTCTCGTTCAACATCATACGGCTGAGTATCACCGCTATCTCCTCGGCCCCGTCTGTCATAGTTGTAAACCGTAAAGTACTCTGATAACAGGTATGCCAATTCAACTTGCTGTGGGAATTTACGGTAGCTAAATGCACCTCCGACTAATATGAGGGCCGTTCCTTGACCAACTTTGTCAAAAGCAATTTTTGTTCCGTCTTTCGATGTAACTGAATACATAAGTTTCCTCCTTTGTCGGTGTATTGTTATTAAGATAGCTAGCTTCTAATATTCACATATTTTCTATGCCTCTAATAGGACGACGAGAAACGATATTCAAAATCGACAAATTTTAAAAAAAGATTTATAAATTCTTGGCTTTATGGATATCGAATAACATCATACATTATGGTTCTTTGCATCTTAAATACGCCAATTATGTATGAATATCCTTTAAAAAAGGTTGAGTTTTTGAGGTAGTTCTTTGACTAAAGTAGTTTCTTAAGAAAAGGGGATGGTGGTGAAGCTGTTGAACGTTAGAATAAAACGATATAAGCAAGGAAAAATAATTCGACCCGTATAAATGGTTGAATAACGCAATCCATGAGAAATTTCTAACGAGCCTAGATGTTAAAATACGAACTACATAGTGGAGGTTAGAATGTATGAAAGGTTATGGAGGCGATACGATGATTACGAGAGCGATACAAATGACCATTTTTGTGAGGGATCGACAGAAGGCTAAAGCCTTTTATACTGAAAAGCTAGGTTTTACAGTACGTGATGAGGTTGAATTTTCACCAGGTTTTCATTATTTAACGGTTTCTCCAAATAAAAATAATGAGACTGTCATTGAACTCGTGCAGGCTAATACTGAGGAAGAAATGAAGCTAATTGGAAAGCAGGCAGGAGAGCAAATAGTGATTATGTTCCAATCGAATGACATTGAAAAGGATTATTTAGAAATGAAGGGTAGAGGTGTGGTATTTCATAGTGCACCACAAGATGTTCCTGGTGGGAAAGGTGCTGGGTTTGAGGATTTATATGGAAACAAATATGATTTGTTTCAACTAGAAAAAAATAGTTGAACGTTTTATTTATATGTTTCGTATAACCATTTCCGTTCTGGAAGTGGCTTTTTTTTAGAATTTATAAGTATGGCAGTAGCAGAATGCAAAGGTCACATGCTCGATGCGGTTTCTCATTCCTCTATTTCTCCCCTCATTCCCTGTTTCATGTCGTTATGGTTTCCTCATTCCTCTATTTAAGCTAAATGAATCCAAAAGGAGCCATAAAAGCCAAAATAGCGGAATGAGGACTACATTTTCTTATAAGGAAGTGTTTTTTCTCTTATTTAGAGGAATGAGGATTACCTTTGTTCGTTTGCACTGTGTAAGTAGGTTCGCAAAAGCTGTCGTTTTTCTTAGCTAAAGAATGTATTTTAGAGTTGCTTTTGTTTAAATCATTAAGTCGCATTAATATAAATGTAATCGTTTTTCTTGACAGTGCGTTATTTTGATTTTTAACTATGTGGAAGGGGGAGCATTATGAATAGAGAGAAAATGTGTAAACAAATTCGAATTTTTAGCTTGATTATGCTTGTTTTCTTCATCATGGCTTGTTCATCTGATGGAGAGAATAAGGAAGGAACTCAAGAACTGAAACCAGATAATGTGACATTAATTACAAAGGTTCTTCCGTTAGGTGAAGTTGCGTATGCGATTGCAATTGATTTTGAGGAAGAGGTCCATTCATCGACAATTTCAGAAGCGAGCTTTGAAGTAGAGGTTATGAAAGATGAGGAGATGGAATCGAGAACGATTTCATCTGTGTATACAAACGAACAAGCAGAAATCAGCCAGATGAGCAGGCCAGGTCGATTTGTCATAATTGAACTAGATACGAGTGATCCGAATGCGAGTATGCTTACGTTCCAACATGAAGCTTTTTTACATACGAGGAAGGAGCTTGCTTATACGGTTACTCAGAAGGAAGATATAACAGTAAGCAGTGGGACTATTTTTGTTGCATCCACAGAAAGAGTTGAGCCACTAGATGTGAAAACGCCAATTGTTGATCAGTTTGGCGAGTTTACGTATCGAAATGAAGTAGGGAGTGAGATGCCATATCGATTGTTCGAACCAACTACAAAGTCTAATGAAGAGTATCCTCTTGTATTATTTTTACATGGCTCAGGAGAACGGGGAACTGATAACGCTTTACAGCTTCTAGGAAATCAAAGTGCACTAGTATGGGCTAATTCTGAGCAACAGGCGAACAACCCAGCCTATGTCTTAGCACCTCAAGCACCGGCACATGAGGAGTTGACGGCCTACTGGACAGAAAAGCCTAATGATTCATTGTTAGAGGAGGTACTAGAGGATGTTATGGAGCAATATCCTATTGATCGAGATCGTATCTACGTGACGGGTGTTTCCAATGGGGGGATTGGCACATGGCATATTGCTTTGAAGCGACCTGATTTATTTGCGGCGGCCGTTCCTGTTTGTGGCATAGCTATTATAGCTAATTATTCAATTGGAGAGCCTTATACGCCTTTAGAAGATCCATCTGAATTAGAACCGGTCAAAGATATGCCTATTTGGGTATTCCATGCAGCTGATGATCATCTTGTTGATGTCCGATTCAGCAGAGACGCCGTTGTGGCGCTTAAATCGATTGGTGGGAGAACGATTCATTATACGGAGTATCCAGAAGGAGCAGTAGAACCAGATGGTCACTTTGCCTGGATTCCCGCTTATCAAAATCAAGAAATGATTGACTGGGTATTTCAACAATCAAAATGAAATGAGAATCTAAGTGTATAAGGAAAAAGACTTAGGTATTGCTTTAATGAGACATGGAACGAAAACTAGCTGATACGCCTACTGTTCAAAGGTTTCAAGGGTGCTATTTGTCCGTGTTTGTTAGAGATATTTCTTATGCTATACTAGTAACAATCTCATTGAACTAAAGAGTGCGAACATAAAATAGGAAATTCCTCCTATCCAAATAAATGAGTTAAGTTTTTTTATGTTTAATATGGGGTTAACTTCCATATTATAATGGAAGTTTCCTGAACATCATTCAACCCCTATGATTTAAAGGGTGTCTAGCCAGAAGTGTTCTGTATAAGGTCAGTCGTGTAAAGAAAGGAGGATCATGGAATGGTACGTATTGCAATAGTGGAAGATGAAACTAGTTATCAGGAACAGCTCATTGAATTCCTAAGAAAGTTTCAAAAAGAGAATGAAGTAACGATTGAATTTGAAACGTATTCTGATGGTGATGAATTTATTGATCATTATAAAGCGCAATTCGATATAATCTTAATGGATGTTCAAATGCCACTTATGGATGGGATGTCAGCAGCAGAAGAAATTCGAAAGATAGATTCAGAAGTCGTTATTATGTTTATTACGAATATGGCGCAATATGCGATTAAAGGATATGCAGTAGATGCATTGGACTATGTGTTAAAGCCGATTACGTACTTTTCGTTTTCTGAACGTTTGATTAGAGCTCTTGAAAGAATGAAGAAGCGTGAATCCAGCTTTATTACGATAAAATTAAAAGGTGGAATGGTAAGGCTGGAGCTTTCAGATGTGTATTATGTGGAAAGCCAGGGCCATAAGCTAATTTTCTATACAAAAGAAGGAGAGTTTACGTCTTCTGGAGCTATGAAGGATTTAGAAGAAGAATTATCAGAGTATCATTTCTTCCGTGGACATAAAGGCTACTTGATTAACTTGGAGCACGTAGATGGAATGAATGATAGTTATGCTGTTGTGAAAGGGAATGAGCTTCCTGTAAGTCGCACAAAAAGGAAGGCATTCTTAGAAGCTTTAGCTGATCATTGGGGAGATGTCATTAAATGAACGAGCTTTTTCCAGAAATACCTAGGCTGTACACGGCATTTGCCGAATGGCTAGCATGTATCGTCTATATTTCAATATTGAAAAGAAGGTTAAGTGGTTGGAGGTTAATAGCCTGTGCAAGCGGCGCTTTAATTGTACAATCTGTGTTCCTCGTTGTGACTAGAGATTTACCGATCATTTTTTGGGTGCCTAGCATGCTTGTCGCTGTTGGGATGATGTTTTTACTTATCTATATGTGCTGTGATATCACGGCGACCGAAGCAGGATATTTTAGTGTGAAAGCTTTTGTTGTAGCTGAATTAGTCGCATCCTTACAATGGCAAGTTCATTTTTATTTATGGAGTGGTGAAAGTAGTCATAAGCTATTTGAAATCATTCTGTTAATGGTTATGTATGGGCTTGTCTTTTTTGTCATTTGGCTATTAGAGAAACGTCATATACCTGAAGAAGGCAAGCTAAATATAAGGCAACGAGAGTTATGGTCTACAGTTGTGATTGGTGCAGCTGTCTTTTTTATAAGTAATTTAAGCTTTGTGACAGCTAGAACGCCTTTTAGTGGACAATATGCACAAGAAATATTAAATATTCGCACCTTGGTCGACTTAGGTGGGTACGCGATTTTGTATGCTTACCATATTCAACTGAATGAGTTAAGGGTTAGACATGAGCTAGAAGCAATGCAAAATATTCTTCAAAATCAATATTCACAATATCAACAATCGAAGGAAAGCATTGAATTAATTAATTATAAGTACCATGATCTAAAGAATCAGATTATCGCTCTTCGGGCGGAAGAAGATCCGGAAAAAAGAAATGCCTATCTGAATGAAATGGAGGATGGGATAAAAGCGTTTGAAGCACAGAACAAAACAGGTAATAAAGTGTTAGATACTTTGTTAGCAAGTAAACATATGTATTGCATTAAAAATGGCATTACCTTAACGTGTGTAGCCGACGGAACATTACTTAATGATATGGATGTTATAGATATTTGTACGATTTTTGGAAATGCGCTTGATAATGCTATTGAGTACGAAATGCAGGTTGAAAATGAAGAAAAAAGATTAATCCATGTTTCATTATTTAGTCAAAAAGGTTTTTTGATGATTCGTTTTGAAAATTACTATGAAGGAGACTTGAAGCTCGAAGGTGATTTGCCGGTTACGACTAAGAAGGATAAATCTTATCATGGGTATGGTCTAAAAAGTATTCGCTATACCGTCCAAAAGTATGATGGTGTCGTCAATGTCGGACAAAGGAACAATTGGTTTGAATTAAAGGTTTTAATTCCGAAGAACGATAGATAAATGATGAAGAAAAATAAATTAAATGCTATGAATAAAGCTTGGGTCCCTGTTAAGGATTGATCCAAGTTCTTTTTTGTCTACTGTTCATGCAAAAAATGCTACCGTTTATGAGATTGTCCTGCAAAAATTGATTAATATGCTAGATTTAATTTTATAGTTTTGAAGGGAAGTAACGTTTATACATAAATGAATACCTTTTCATTAAGTGGTGTTATTGTACTGCGTTGTATAAACTTTCTCTCCCTATGATGTTGGAAGGGGGGCTATGAACGTTTCGCTTCAAAGGAATTGAAGGTGCTTTCATTTTGAGAGCTTAAAATGATGTTATTGAGTAAGGAAGGGGTAAGGGATTATGAAAATGATGTTTAAAAATGCAACTGTGTTAATGACAGTGCTCATTTCCTCATTTCTACTAATGGCGTGCACAGATGATGATGCCGCTGGAGGAGATCCAATCGAACCTGAAGAACTTGGTTCAGGAGAGGTGAAATGGGAAGAGACAGAAACTGAAGATGGGTATGTTATTGTCACAAATGATGATGGAAAAACTTTAGGCTATTCAAAAGATTCAGGAGTGGAACTACTTCAAGTCGATGGATATGCTTTTAAAGATCTAAATAATAACGGTGTTTTAGATCCATATGAAGACTGGAGATTAGAGGCTGATGAAAGAGCGGCTAATTTAGCGTCATTATTGTCTCCGGAAGAAATAGCTGGTTTGATGCTATATAGCTCCCATGTATCTAGTGTTTCTGAGGAGCTTGAAGAGGATCAAATTGAATTCTTAGACATTGGTGGTCGTGCAATGTTAAACGCTGCTAATTCAGCAAGTACAACTGATACAGTAAAGTGGAATAATGCGATGCAGGCATATGCAGAAGCGACGGGTTATGGTATTCCGGTTATTACAAGTACTGACCCAAGAGAGGGTGGAGTTTCTGGTATTCCTTCTAATCTAGCATTAGCTGCGACTTTTGATTCTGAACTTGTTCAAGAGATGGGTAATTTAACTTCTATCGAGTATCGTTTACTTGGTATTGGAACGTTACTTGGACCGCAAATTGATATTGCTACTGAGCCACGTTGGAATCGAGTGGATGGAACATTTGGTGAAGATCCGGCACTAGCTAGAGATCTGACAAGTGCATTTGTTCATGGTGTACAATCCACATTTGATGAAGATGGGAATGATCTTGGCTGGGGTCCTTATAGCCTGAATACGATGATTAAGCATTGGCCAGGAGACGGAGCAGCTGAAGGTGGTCGTGAAGGTCATTCATTCAGAGGGAATGCTCAAGTATATCCAGGTGGACAATTTGATACACACCTCATACCATTCGTAGACGGTGGATTTAACCTAGATGGAGAAACAGAATCTACTACGTCCGTCATGGCATCGTATTCGATTGCCTTTGAAGAGGATGAAACGTATGGTGAGTTAGTTGGTACGGCATTTAGCGATTACAAACTAAACGATTTATTACGTGGTCAATATGGGTTTGAAGGTGTTGTTACAACGGATTGGGGTGCGGTTGATGACCTAGAAGGTGGATTTATGCAAGGTAAGCCTTATGGTGTATCTGAATTAGAAAAACCAGAACGTATTTTGAAAGCGATTCAAGCAGGTACGGACCAATTTGGTGGATTGAATGATAGGGACGTTGTTGTTGAAGCCTATGAACTAGGTGTTGAAGAGTTAGGTGAAGATGTAATTGATGAGCGCTTTGAACAGTCAGCGCAGCGCATATTAAATGGTTTCTTCACTATTGGATTATTCGAAAATCCATATGTTGATTTACAAGAGGCGGAATTGACGGTATTAAGTGAAGACAACCAATTGAAAGCTTATGAAGCACAATTAAAATCAATTGTTATGTTGAAGAACTCAAATAATGCCATTTCATCCAATGATAGTGATGAAAAGCAAACTGTTTATGTACCAATGATTTATGTGCCATATGAAGTCGATTATTTTGGTGGAGTAACAGAAGCGGAATGGACATTGCCGGTTGATATTGAACTATTAGAAGAGCACTATAATGTTGTGACGGACACTCCGTCAGAGACATTAACAGGTCCGGAAGACGATGATGGGAATCCAACAGTTGCGGTTGAGGATATTGAACGTGCATCGGCTGGAGACTTAGCATCAGTTGATTTCGCATTGCCGATTATTACAAGTCCTGTGAATGAAGGGAACTATTTTGCTGGATTTGGCTATGACCAAGAAAATGAGGAGTATATTCCAATCTCTTTACAATATGGGGAATATACAGCTGATTCTGAACATGTGCGTCAAGAATCAATCTCTGGAGATATTACGGTCACTGAACAAGTAAGTGGTTATGTTGTAGAAGAAATTGAAGAAAAAGAAAATCGTTCTTATTATGGGAACACGGCAATAATTAAAAATTACGAAGATCTTAATACTGTAAAATATGCAGCGGAAACTGTGCCAGAGGATGTTCCAGTTATTGTTGCTATCAGAGCTGATGGACCGATGATTATGTCTGAAATTGAACCATATGCAGATGCTATTCTTGTGGCGTTCGGATGGAGTACAGGTTCGGGTTATGGAATTGAAGATGAAGCTTTACTTGAAATTGCGGCAGGTAAGGTAGAACCATCGGCCCTATTACCGGTACAAATGCCTGCTAATATGGAAACAGTAGAAGCTCAATATGAGGATGTACCTCGTGATATGGAAAGCTTTGTTGATAGTGAGGGCAATGAGTATGACTTCACATTCGGTCTTGACTGGTCTGGAGTCATTCAAGATGAACGTACTGAAAGATACGATGTTCCAGCATTGGTGACACCAGACAACACAGGTAGTGAGTAAGGGTTTTAAGATAAAGTGAACATTATATAAGGTCTTTAAGGATTGAATTTTGTGTTTAACAGGGCATTGAAAAAGTTTGGTTTTGAACTTTTCAATGCCCTTTAAGCTATGTGAGCAACCGTTTATAAAAAAAATTCTACCGTTCATGCATTTGAAATGTTCAAATAAATATCTATGTTAGAATTTCTTCATAATCACATTAAGAGTTATTTGTAATGAAATGAATACCTTTTCAGTATTAATTTTAAAATCACTCTAATCCTTTGCAAAAGTCAAGTGTTAGGGAGGGAGTAACGCTTTTAATGTGGCGTAAAATGTAAACTACTTATGATATTCGTTTAAGGGGGAAGAAAGAATGGCAGGCAAAAGTAAGAAAAAATTCCGCATTCTTATGAGTGTATTTTTGTCAGTAGTGCTCTTATTGGGGGTAGCAGGAAATGTTGCATTAGCATATTTTTCTGATGTAGTAACGATGTACTTTGATGAAATTGATGTAGAAAGTGCTGAAGCTGTTGAAGCACGTGACCATTCCCAAGGGGTAGCTTCGAAAATCTCAGATGAAGGGATTGTCCTTCTACAAAATAACGAAAATATGCTGCCTTTAACTGAAACGACGCAAATAAACGTGTTCGGGTGGAGCTTCACAAACCCTGTTTATGGTGGAACGGGTTCAGGTAAAGTAAATGCAGATACAGCAGTAAATCCAAAGCAAGGACTTGAAAATGCTGGATTTGAAGTGAACGAACAATTATACAATGATTATGTTGCTACAGGGCTTGAAAGACCTATTATTGATATGGATGGTCAAGACTGGACAATTCCAGAGCCATTAGCTTCAGATTTCTATACAGATGAACGCATGCAACAAGCGGTGGACTTTTCGGATACGGCAGTCATTTTCATTGCTCGTTCGGGTGGTGAAGGGGCCGACCTTCCACGCGTAATGGACGGACCAGATACATTTGATCCAGATGGTGGTTCATTTAGTGCAACAGGTAATCGTTACGGCTTCGAAGATGATCTAGATCCGGATAAACATTATCTTCAGCTAAGTAATCGTGAGCAAGATATGGTTGATATTGTGACAGAGCATTTTGAAAATGTCGTTCTAGTTGTTAATAGTAGTAACACGTTTGAGCTTAGTTGGGTAGATGAATATAGTGAAATTAAAAGTGTCCTCTCTGTTGCGGGTGCAGGACAGAACGGCTTTGATTCATTAGGAAACATTTTGACTGGTGAAGTGAATCCATCTGGTCGCACAGTAGACATCTATACGAGAGACCTTCTCGATCCACCAGCCATGACGAATTTTGGTGATTTCAATTATGTGATTGAAAATGCAGATGGTTCCTACTCTCATGCTGTGGATGAGAGAGATGTCCTTCTGAAGTATGTAGAGTATACAGAAGGAATTTATGTTGGGTATCGTTTTTATGAGACGGCCGCAGCCGAAGGGATTATTAATTACGATGATGAAGTTCAATTCCCGTTTGGATATGGATTAAGCTATACAACGTTCGAACAAGAAGTCGTACCAGGTAGTTTGAATTGGGATGATGAAACGATTTCCTTCGATGTAAGTGTCACAAACACAGGATCTGTAGCTGGTAAGGAAGTTATACAAGCATATTTTTCAGCTCCATACACTGGAAATATCGAAAGGTCAGCTATTGATTTAGCTGCATTTGATAAAACAGATATCATTGATCCAGGTGAGTCTGAAACGGTAAATATTTCATTTGCAGTAGAAGATATGGCTGCTTTTGACTATAACAGAATCTACAGCGACACAGGCTCATATGTGCTTGAAGAAGGGGAATACACGATTTATTTAAATAGTAATTCTAATGAGGTTATTGAAGAAGTTGAGTCAAGAACGTTAGAAGAAGTTGTTTTTGATAATGGACGTTCTACAGATGATCAAGTTCCTGTCAATCAGTTTGAAGAACTTGAAGCAGGAGAGGGAAGTATCGCCACGTACCTTTCTAGAGAAAATGGATTTGAAAATATGGATGAACTCGTTAATCACGAAGAATTTACTGTGATGACAGATGATGGTGAAGAAACAGTACGAGGTAAGCTTGTAGACGAAGATTTTGTTCATTTGGTGAACAAAAATCGTTATGAAATTCCGGAAGATACAATGACGGAAGCACCTACAACGGGTGTCGATAATGGATTGATGTTAGATGAGTTTACGGGTGTGGACTTTCATGATGAGAGCTGGGATGATCTACTTGATCAACTATCTGTAAATGATATGGTTGATCTGGTAACTCTTGGTGGTTATCGAACGGTTGAAATTGAAACTGTAGGCAAGCCTGTTACCCATGATTATGATGGACCATCAGGTATTACAGCGTACACGTCAAGATCAGATACGTCAGGCACGGCATTCCCGGCAGGTGTCATGCTTGCACAAACATGGAATATCGATTTAGCGACACAAATGGGTGAATCTGTCGGCGCAGAAGGGCAAGCGTACAATGTAACAGGTTGGTATGCACCAGGAATAAACATTCATCGTTCTGCATTTAGCGGAAGAAACTTTGAATATTATTCTGAGGACCCACTTGTATCAGGTAAGATGGCAGCAAACAAAATTGAAGGTTTTGAAAGTCAAGGTGGATTTGTTTACATGAAACACTTTGCGCTTAATGACCAAGAGGAAAACCGTACACTCGGTTTGATGACTTGGGCGAATGAGCAAACGGTTCGTGATATTTACTTGAAGCCATTTGAAATTGCCGTGAAAGAAGGCGGAGCAAGTGGTGTTATGTCAGGGTTTAATAGTATCGGGACCGTTTGGGCTGGTGCAAGCTCTAATCTACTACAAGAAGTATTACGTAATGAATGGGGCTTCCGTGGTCATGTGAACACAGACTTCTTCTTAGGAGATTTCTACCCTTACATGGTAGCTGAACTTGGCTTCCGTAACGGAAATGACCTTTTACTCACTGGTACAGCACCAGTCGGGGTACCTGAGGTGAATACTAGCAGTAATGATACTTTATGGGCAATGAGAGATGCTTCTCACAACATTCTTTATACAGTAGCGAACAGTGGTGCAATTGATGATCCTTTAAGTAGCGATATGCCGACTTGGGTGAAGGTTACAATTGCAGTAGATATCGCGCTCCTTGCTGCTATTATCGGTGGATTCTATTTCACATTCCGCAAGCCCAAGATTAAAGTTGATCCTGCAAGTAATTAGATCCATGATAATTGATTAAACATTTTGTTAGGTAGAGTTTCAGGTTGTGTGTGCTTTTAGTATTTAACAAACCTGTATAACAAAAATAATAGGGTTGGCGGTACTCTTCTTGAGTGCCGCCAAATTTCAAAAAGAGGTATGTGCAATGAAATACAACGATCTGATTAAAAAGATGACCTTAGAGGAAAAAGCATCCTTAATGTCAGGGAAAGACTTCTGGCAAACAGATAGTATAGAACGTCTAGGTATTAAAAGTATGTTTCTTGCTGATGGACCACATGGTATTCGAAAGCAAGCAGAGGCAGCTGATCATTTAGGTCTTAATGAAAGTATTCCCGCAACGTGCTTTCCAACAGCTGCGACTGTAGCGAATAGCTGGAATGAAGAGCTCGTAGAAAAAGTTGGTGAATATCTTGGGGAAGAGGCTGTGTCACAGAACGTAAATGTGCTTCTAGGACCAGGAATTAATATGAAAAGAAGTCCCCTTGCTGGAAGGAATTTCGAATATTTTAGTGAAGATCCTTATCTTGCTGGGAAGTTGGCTGCTGGAATGATTAAGGGCATTCAATCTCACGGTATATCAGCTTGTGTTAAACATTTTGCGGTTAATAACCAAGAGGAAAGACGGATGTCCATTGATACGATCGTTGATGAAAGAACGTTACGAGAAATTTATTTAACTGCATTTGAAATAGCGATTAAAGAAGGCCAATCAAAGACGGTTATGTCTGCTTATAATATGTTAAATGGCGCGTATACAAATGAGAATATCCATTTAATGAGAGAAATTTTACGAGATGAATGGGAGTATGAAGGTGTCGTTGTAACTGACTGGGGAGGTAGTAACGATCGCGTTGCTGGGTTGATTGCAGGGAATGAATTAGAAATGCCTACAACAACAGGTGAAACGGACAAGGAAATCATTGAAGCGATAAACAAGGGTCTCATTACAGAAGATATATTAGATGAATGTGTAGATCGTTTACTCGATTTATTGTTTACAACGGAGAAAGTATTTGAGAAGGAAACAAAGGAATTCGACATTAACGAACACCATCAAATGGCTCAGAAAGTAGCAGAAGAATCTATTGTTTTATTGAAAAATGAAGAAAATATACTACCATTGAAGCAAAATGAAAAAGTGGCTGTTATTGGGGATTTTGCTCAAGAAGCAAGGTATCAAGGGGCAGGATCATCCATTGTGAATCCAACCGTATTGGACAATACATTAGAGTCACTTGAAGAATCAGGTTTAACGTATATCGGATTTGAAAAAGGCTTTGATAGATATGGAAAGAAAAGCAAGAAACAAATAGATAAAGCATGCGAATTAGCAAAAGAAGCTGATGTCGTCCTTCTATATATCGGTTTAGATGAAGTGACAGAAGCAGAAGGGCTTGATCGTCAAAGCATGAGCATTCCTGAAAACCAAATTGAATTAATTCAAGCCTTACACAAGGTGAATGCGAATATTGTAGCCGTACTTTCGTGTGGAGCAGCGGTCGAAATGCCTTGGATTGGAAAAGTCAAAGGGGTGCTACACAGTTATTTAAGCGGACAAGCAGGGGCAAAGGCGATATTAAGAACGATAGTAGGAGAGGTCAATCCGTCTGGTAAATTAGCGGAAACATATCCGATTAAACATGAAGATACACCTGCCTATTATCACTTCCCTGGTAAAGAAGTGAGTGTTGAATATAGAGAAGGTCCTTTCATAGGATACCGCTATTATGATACAGCCAATGTGAAGGTGCTTTTCCCATTTGGTTACGGTTTAAGCTATACGACGTTTGAGTATTCGGAAGTTCAAGTGGATAAGGGTGGTGTGACGTTTAATATAACCAATACAGGTGATCTAGCAGGGAGCGAAGTAGCCCAATTATATGTTGGCTGTCAATCTACTAATATATTTAGACCGAAGAAGGAATTGAAAGGTTTTACGAAAGTGTTCCTAAATCCAGGCGAAACAAAATCAGTCACGATTCCATTTGATGATAAAACATTCCGCTATTTTAATGTCAAAACGAACCAATGGGAAATAGAGGAAGCTTCTTATAACATTATGATAGGTGCGTCGTGTTCAGATATTAGATTAGAAGAAACTTTAGTTGTAGAAGGTACAGGAGCTCCTCTTCCATATGATAAGGATGTGTTGCCGTCCTATTATTCAGGGGAAGCGAACCAAGTTAGTATAGAAGAATTTGAGGCTCTGTTAGGCTATAAGGTTCCGGTATCTACATGGGACCGAACAGTACCACTAGGATATAATGATACGATTGCCCAATGCCAATATGCGAAGGGATTGTTTGCACGTTTTGCTTTTAGAGCCATTACATTATCTCATTCATTCCTATGGAAGATAGGGAAACGAAGTACGGCGAACCTTATTATGATGTCCGTTTATCATATGCCATTTAGAGGGATGGCAAGAATGACTGGTGGAATCATGAATATGCCAATGCTTGATGGTGTTTTAATGATTGTGAATGGGAAGTTCTTTAAAGGTTTACGACATGTGCTAAAAGAACGAAAGAAAATGGTGAAGGCTCAAAAAAAGAGTCAGCATTTAATGAACAATAGTAACAAAGGAGAGGTACTATGAGTAAGGAAAACGTAAAGAAAGCTAGTGCCTTTTCAGGAATCGCCAATTTATGGAATCGGATGAAAACAAAATATCCTAATAGTGTTCAGTTTTTTGTGTTTTTTATGCTGAGTAATGGGATAACGGTTCTCCAATTAGTAATGATGCCAGCGTTTCGGAGTCTGTTTGCTCAAACGACGTTAGTGAGTACTAATTTTCAAATATGGCAAGTTGGTACAAATACAGATGGAAGTCCTTACTATATATTTGACTATGCAGCTGGCCCTATTTCAGAAGGAGGAGGAGGCGGCCTTGCCTTTTTCTTAGCTGTTCAAATTACCATTGCGATTGCACAAATTATTAATTTCTTTGCACAAAGAAGCATTACGTTTAAATCAAACAGTAGTATTTGGAAGGCGGCATTTTGGTATTTTGTTGCCTATGTCATTATAACCATTATTGCTGCAGTTGCTCTAGGCTTCTATCAAACTCCTGTCTATAATTTCTTTATGAGTACGTTAGGATGGGGCGGTTTTGGAGAAACGGTCGCGGATGTTGTAACGATGATTATTAATAGTGCTATTTCTTTCTGGGTGTTCTTCCCTATTTTCAAAATTATCTTTAAACAAGTGCCTGAAGAGCCGAAAAAACCAGAAAAGGTTGTGTGAAAATGAAGTTATTATCAGTAGTTATTCCTTGCTATAATTCTCAAGACTATATGAGGAATTGCATTGAGTCCCTTTTGCCAGGAGCAGAAGATGTTGAGCTAATTATAGTCAACGATGGATCTTATGACAAAACAGCAGAAATTGCTGATAATTATGCAAGAAGATATCCAACGATTGTAAAAGCTATACACCAAACGAATGGTGGACATGGTGAAGCAGTAAATACAGGAATTAAAAACGCAACAGGAATGTATTTCAAGGTTGTAGACAGTGATGATTGGGTAGATATTAGAGCATACCTTGAGGTCTTAAAGACATTAGGTGAGTTTGTCGAAGAAAATAAGTCTGTTGATATGATGATTAGTAATTTTGTCTATGAAAAGGAAGGCGCAAAGTACAAGAAAGTCATGAAATATGATGATGTACTTCCGGAGGATGTTGTCTTTACTTGGGATGATATCAATGATTTTCGTAAAGGACAATATTTGATGATGCATTCTATTATCTACAGGACACAGCTATTAAAAGACTCCGGATTGGAGTTACCTAAGCATACCTTTTATGTAGATAACCTGTATGTTTACTTGCCGCTAGCTCATGTAGAGAAAATCTATTATTTAAATGTTGATTTTTATCGATATTTTATTGGTAGAGAGGATCAGTCTGTGAATGAAAGTGTCATGATTAGGCGAATCGACCAACAAATAAAGGTTAATAAGCTAATGATCGAACAAGTTGATCTTAAAGCGATTAAGAACAGCAAACTTCAACAGTATATGATGCATCAGCTAGAAATTGTTACGGTCATTTCCTCTATATTATTAATTCGTTCAGGAACAAGAGAAAACCTGAAAAAGAAAAAAGAATTGATGAAATATATTAAAGAGAGAGATGAAGTGCTTTATCACAATATTCGTTATGGGTGGATGGGTCATCTTATTAATTTACCAGGACGTTTTGGACGAAGCATTTCTGTAGGTGCATATAAAGTATCGCAAAAATTAGTTGGATTTAATTAAATTCGGATAGGATTAACGAATTGGAAGCATTTATCGAGTCTTTTGAAATGATGTCATTTCATAGTCTAGAAAGATGCTTCCTTTTTTATATGACTTCTAATGTAGTGAATTTACACAAATATTTACTAAAGTTTTTAAAGTGTCTTTTAAAGACACGTGTGTTATTTTTACAGAAATCCTTATTATAAAGAATACAAGTTTCGAAATGAATGAAGTAAAAGACAAATGTAAGCGCATACGATTAAAAGCGATCCTACAAAAGAAAAGAGGTTAAAACATTGAAAACATTTAACAACCCTATCCTTCCTGGTTTTTATCCAGACCCATCAATTTGTCGAGTGAACGATGACTATTATCTTGTCACATCGTCCTTCGCTTATTATCCTGGTGTGCCTATTTTTCATAGTAAGGATTTAGTCAATTGGGAACAGATTGGTCATGTGTTAGATCGACCAACTCAGCTTCCGTTAGATGGGCAAAGACAATCACAAGGTATTTTTGCCCCGACCATTCGTTATTATGATGGTGTGTTCTACATGATTACAACGAATGTTGGTCATGGGGGGAACTTTTTTGTTACGGCGACTGATCCCTCTGGTCCTTGGTCTGATCCTTATTACTTAGATGCTCCAGGTATCGACCCTTCCTTATTTTTCGACGAGGATGGAAAAGTCTACTACACTGGGACAAGGCCTGCGCCTGAAGGGGAGAAATATAGTGGAAATTGGGAGGTATGGCTACAGGAGCTCGATTTAGAAACGAAGCAGCTGGTTGGAGAACCGACTGGGTTGTGGAGAGGTGCATTACGAGATGTGATCTGGCCAGAAGGTCCGCATCTATATAAAGTGAATGGCAGTTATTATTTGTTAATTTCTGAGGCTGGTACAGGACATCACCATGCCGTTTCAGTAGCGCGAAGTGAACATGTTTCAGGCCCCTATGTTGGTAATCCAGGTAATCCGATTTTAACACATAGACACCTTGGCAAAGAGTATCCAATTGTCAATGTTGGGCACTGTGATTTGGTGGATACGCAAAATGGTGAATGGTGGGCAGTTGGGCTTGCATCTCGTATTTATGGTGGATACTATCGAAATCTTGGTAGGGAGACATTCTTACTACCTGTTACATGGGAAGACGGCTGGCCTGTTATGAGTCCGGGAACAGGAAAATTAGAGATGGCGTATCCACTACCTGATTTGCCAACTGTTCAATCGCTGATTCCATCTGTATGTGATCATTTTGAAGAAGAGAAGCTTGATTATATATGGAACTTTATACGTACGCCGAAAGGAAAGTTTTATAGTTTAACAGAACGTCCCGGACATTTAAGCTTGAAGCTTAGACCGCAACAGATATCTGAGCTTGTGCAGCCTAGCTTTGTTGGTAGAAGACAACAGCATATGGACTTTGCCGCTTCTACGGCTATGGAATTTACACCAACGAGTGAAATCGAAGAAGCTGGTATCGTTTTACTTCAAAGCCATGAATACCATTTTAGATTTGTATACACTAAACAAGGCAAACAACAAGTTATGAGGTTGATTAAATGCACAGAGGGGAATGAAGAAGTGCTAAAGGAGCTGCCGATTGATGCGGCGAAAGTGTATTTAAAGGTTCAAGCAAAAGGTCAGGATTATAGTTTCTATTTTGGGGAAACAACAGCTCATTACAAGGCATTGATCGAAAATGTTGATGGGAGAATTTTAAGTACCGATGTAGCTGGGGGGTTTGTAGGAGCCGTATTAGGTATGTATGCTAGTTCTAATGGATCTAGTAGCGATGAGAAAGCCTATTTTGACTGGTTTGAGTATGTAGGAATGGAATGAGTCATAACACAAATC
>NZ_JBGUAV010000015.1:0-93216 GCF_041821005.1 Halalkalibacter sp. AB-rgal2 | reverse complement strand
GCTATGAGTGGGTTTCTCATAGAAAGGCGTGCAACGAGCGGAGCCATTACTCTTCTTTGAGTTACTAGAAAGGACTTTTTCAGTGGCCTCTGGTTTTTACCTTTTTTGGTGCCCTTTAAGCAATGTGCGAAACCGTTGCCTGTTTTGAGAAGATTGATTGAGTGGGTTTCTCGTATATCAATCGAGCAACGAGTGAAGCCATTGCTTGTCAAATCAAAGGTACTGAAAAAGTTGATTTCTACTTTTTCAATGGCCTCAGGGAAGGGCAGGTTAAAATCCACCGGCGCAGCCGGTTCGTTCAACGCCCGCCTGCGGAAAGCGTATCCCATACCGGGAGCGAGGGCAAAGCTCCCTTTCAAGTCCGAAGTAAACGATCACCTTTTCAGTGGCCTCAGACTAGGAGGGCTTTGACCCAGCCTCTAGCACAACGCAATTAAGAAAAGACGCTATCACGCTTTTCTTATAACAAGCCTGATACAAGTGTAGCAATCTTTTCTTTACTGCGATGTATGAATGGACGTTTCTCGTATGCTTTTAAGGTTAAACGCTCGGAGCGTTGCATGTCGTATTCAAGGGTATGAAGGACCTTTTGTACGAATGCCTTTTCATAAATAAGGCAATTAATTTCATGGTTAAGGTGAAAGCTCCGCTTGTCAAAGTTCGCTGTACCGATATCACACATTTGCTCATCAATGATGATACATTTCGCATGGAAGAAGCCACGATAATATTGATAGATGCTTACACCCTCTTTTAAAAGGCGTTCGAAATAAGGATAAGCAGCTTCACGAACGAGTGGATGATCACCTTTTTTCGGGAGAACGATCCGAATGTTGATCCCCCTTTTTGCGGCATTTAGTAATTCCTTTTGCAGTAATTTTCCTGGAATGTAATAAGGGGTGCCGATGACAATAGATGATTTCGCTTGTCTAATCAAATCGACAAACATCTCTTCTAAATAACTACCGTCAGTAGGTAAAATGCGTAATGGGACTTCTCCTTTTGTTAACCGCGGATAATGGCTTTCCTTTTTGATGTACGTTTGCTTAGCTGTTTGCCAATCCTCTAGAAATTGCTCTTGCAAATCTTGAACTCCTTCACCAGCAATACGTAAATGAAAATCTCGCCAAAAGCCGAATGAAGGGTCTCTGCCTAAATATTCGTCACCGACATTAAAGCCACCGACATAACCGACTGTTCCATCTATAATCGTTAGCTTTCGATGATTACGACGATTGATCGTGAAGAACAAATATGGAAAGGAAGGAGGGTGAGAGTAGGCGATTGAGATCCCTGCTTTCTTATACTTCCTTTTAACGTGTCTTGAGAGCTTGCAACCAAAGCGGTCAACGAGCAGTCGTACAGTTACACCTTGCTTTGCTTTTAATGCCAATGTCGATAATACTTTTTTTCCAATATGGTCATCACGAAAAATATAGAAGAGGATGTGGATATGATCGGTTGCCTCTTTCATATCGTGAAGCATTTGTTTAAAGCACTCTTCTCCCTCTGTCAAGAGCATGACATCTCCGTAACGAGTTTCCTGTACGTGACGAGTCGCCTCTTTCTTCTGCTTCCTTAAGCCGAGTAAGAAGTCAATGCGCATCAAAATAATGAGTGCGACAATGATAAAAAGTGCGATTAACCATCCATTCATTTAGGAACACCTACCTTTTCTCTAAAGGAGAAGATCTTTTGATAAGATTCTTCCAACTAGATTACCCTATTTACTTGAAATTCATGTTGGTTATTTTGTAAAATCATGAAATAATAGAAGTTTAGCGTTAGTAAGAAAAAATGGCTTCGCAGTTTTTCTTATAAAAGTATGGCTCATTCGTTTGAAATTTAGTATGCTATAAGCAAAATTAGGGGAGGCAGGTTGATGAAAAAGGCAGTGAAATCGCTTGTGAAGGATCCTGAGTTGATTCGAAAGCGTAGGGAGCAAATGGTTAAGGCTGCGGTACATTTATTTACGGAAAAAGGATTTCATCGCACAACCACTCGTGAAATTGCAAGTGCATCAGGGTTTAGCATTGGTACCCTTTATGAATATATTCGAACGAAGGAAGACGTTCTATTCCTTGTCTGTGATTCGATTTATGAAGAAGTTCGGGGACGATTGCAATCATTACTGAAGGAGGAAGGGAGCGGAATGGATCGGTTAAAAAATGCCATTTCATCCTATTTCCAAGTCGTTCATGAAATGCAGGATGAGGTCCTTGTCATGTATCAAGAAACAAAATCGCTATCTAAGGACGCCCTGAAATATGTGCTGGAGAAGGAAGTACAGATGGTTGCGATGATTGAAGAGGTTCTTCACCATTGTGTAAAAGAGAAGATAGCTACATTAAATGAGAAGCAGATTAAGCTGATTGCGCATAATGTTGTTGTTCAAGGTCAGATGTGGACGTTTAGGCGATGGTCCATTCAGAAGCTGTACAATATTGAGGAGTACACTCAGCTTCAAGTTGAAATTCTTCTTTCAGGAATGAAAAATACAAAAGCTATGGAATAAAGCTTATAATTATGTTTATAATGAAAAGATGTGCGATAGATTGCGAAGAAAGGACGTGGCAAGATGGGATTAGAATTATCGAAAGACGAAGTAATAGAGCATTCAATGGTAGAGATTGCTTACGGAATTATGAAAAAGGGTCGTAAGCCTTATGATTACTATGATTTGATGGATGAAGTAGCAAAAGTGAAAGGTATGAACGAGGAACAAGTAGCTGAACGAATTGCGAACTTATATACAGATTTAAATATTGATGGTCGTTTCCATTCACTTGGAGATAACACATGGGGTTTGAAAAGCTGGTATGCACTAGAGCAGGCTGAGGAAGAGATTACAACGCCTGTGAAGCCGAAGAAGAAATCAAAAGCAACAGCTGACCTCGATGATGACTTTGATGATTATGAAGATGAATATGAAGATCTTGAAGACGAACTAGATGAGATTGCTATGGAAGACGATGCTGATAAGGATGAGGAATCAGACGAGTATTCAGATGGAGTCGAAGATATAGACGAAGATGAGGATGATTCTGATAAATTTGAAGAAGATGGGAACTAATGAATCTGCTTGACTTCTTCGAGCATTCTCGGTAGAATCATTTTTGGGCTTAAGAACCGAATGGTGAAGTTAAAACAAAAGTGTGCCCCTTTACATAGGAGGGATCGCTCACTTTTGTTTTTTTTTATAACTAGATTGAAAGTATAAAAATAAGGGAGACGAAAACATGGCAACAAAATATATCTTTGTCACAGGCGGTGTGGTGTCGTCATTAGGAAAGGGAATAACAGCAGCTTCATTAGGGCGTTTATTAAAAAATCGTGGGTTGAAAGTCACAATTCAAAAGTTCGATCCTTATATTAATGTCGATCCAGGAACAATGAGTCCGTATCAGCATGGTGAAGTATTTGTGACAGACGATGGAGCAGAAACCGATCTTGATTTAGGTCACTATGAGCGTTTTATTGATATTAACCTAAGTAAGAATAGCAATGTTACAACTGGGAAAATATATTCAACGGTCTTAAAGAAGGAGCGTCGTGGAGATTACCTTGGTGGCACAGTGCAAGTCATTCCACATGTAACGAATGAAATCAAAGAGCGTGTATTCCGTGCTGGGCGTGAAACACATGCTGATGTAGTCATTACAGAAATTGGTGGAACGGTTGGTGACATTGAGAGTTTACCGTTTCTAGAGGCGATTCGCCAAATAAAGAGCGATGTCGGCTTTGAAAATGTGATGTATATTCACTGTACGCTTATTCCTTATTTAGCTGCAGCTGGTGAGATGAAATCAAAACCAACTCAGCATAGTGTAAAAGAGCTTAGAAGCCTAGGAATCCAACCAAACATTATTGTTGTACGTACGGAGAAGCCAGTTCCACAAGAGATGAAAGAGAAAATTGCGTTATTCTGTGACATTAATAAGGATGCGGTTATTGAGGCGCGCGATGAAGATTCATTATATAAAGTACCACTTGAGCTGCAAGCACAGCACTTAGATGATATTGTTTGTCGCCATTTCAAATTAACGTGTGATACAGCTGATATGACTGAATGGAAAGAGCTCGTTAATAGAGTTCAGAACTTATCGAAAAAGGTTACGATTGCCCTTGTCGGTAAATATGTGGCCTTGCAAGATGCCTATCTTTCAGTTGCAGAGGCATTGCGTCATGCTGGCTATTATTATGATGCTGATATTGACATTAAATGGGTTCACTCTGAAGAAGTGACAAAGGATAATGTTGCTGAATATTTAGAAGGTATAGATGGTGTTCTTGTTCCTGGGGGCTTTGGTGATCGTGGGGTTGAAGGGAAAATGGTCGCGATTCAATATGCGCGTGAACAAGGAGTGCCATTTCTAGGTATTTGTCTAGGTATGCAGCTAGCATCGATTGAGTATGCAAGGAACGTATTAGGACTTGAAGGTGCTCATTCGGCTGAGTTAAATCCAGAAACGCCTTATCCAATCATTGATCTCCTTCCAGAACAAAAGGATGTAGAAGATATGGGTGGAACATTACGTCTCGGCTTGTATCCGTGTAAGCTTGACAAAGGGTCGCTTGCAGATGTGACATACAAGGAGCCAGTCGTGTATGAGCGGCACCGCCATCGTTATGAGTTTAACAATGAATATCGTGAGCAAATGGAGGATGCGGGCTTTATCTTCTCTGGGACAAGTCCAGATGGTCGCTTAGTCGAAATTATTGAGCTTCGTGACCACCCATTCTTCATTGCTTCTCAGTTTCACCCTGAGTTCACATCTAGACCGACACGCCCACAGCCGTTATTTAGAGAGTTTATTGGTGCGTCGTTAAAAACAGAATAGGATTGGATTGCTGATGAAAAGCGCCCTCAAGGACAATACTTGAGGGCGCTTTTCTATACACTAATATGGTGGGCAATTGTCAAGAGCTAGTCTTTACAGTGCTTACTTAATACTCCTCCAACATTTCCTTCATCGTCAGTTGGATAGCGATAAAGCAAAAGAGAGCTGCGATTGAAGCAGGGTGACCAATTCGGTATCCTAGATCATTGGGCACTAACCCATCCAAGCAATCCAAGTCAATGATTAAATCCGCTAGCTCATCAAGCTCACTCGATTCGTGCTTCGTTACGATAGCAACAAATGGAACAGCTTGCTCGGTTAAGATATTCGCTGTTTTTAGTAGTGCGTGATGGTCTGATGTGGGTGCTACGAGCAGTGCGCGGTCAACGGGAGAGATCGTTGCCATAGATCCATTCTGATAGAGGGGTTTCGTTTGCTCAAAGCGATCTTGACCATAAAGTGCTTCAGCAAGCACACCGCCCATTTCCTCTTGTGCATCAATATACAGGCTCCCATCTCCGACTAATGATTGGCATAGAAGGCGGGCGGCCTCTTCAACTAATTCTTCTTTTTGAGCGATGTCCTTGAGGCATCCTTGAAGCTGTGTTGTGAAAATCGTAAGCACAGTCGTTTCCTCCTTCTTTTCGGTGTCTTCTTATTCGATCGTATTGAAAAAATCGCTACATTGAGGTCACCGAAAAAATTAAAAACCAACTTTTTCAGAGCTCTTTCTACATCCCTTTTTCACTAACTGACTATTATGAACGACACATACCTCGAAATTATAAAAGGATTTCAATTGGAACGCAAGAAATGCAAAATATGTCGGACGAAATTATGAAAATTGAGTGGAATTTGGAAGGAGTTAGCCATTACTTGGCGAATATGTCGAGGGTGGTTTAGAATAGAGGAGCATATTTGATGAGGTAAATATGATTTAAATTAGGAGGAAGAAAGCATGAACAAAATTCTTGTCGTCGACGATCAATATGGAATACGTGTACTGCTTAGTGAAATTCTTCAAAAAGACGGTTATGTCATGTCTGATGCGGCAAATGGTGCTCAAGCTCTTAAATTGGTGGAGAAAGATAGACCAGACCTTGTGTTACTTGATATGAAAATTCCAGGAATGGATGGTCTGGAAATTTTAAGGCGTATTAAAGAGCATGATGAATCAATTCGTGTTATTATGATGACTGCTTACGGAGAATTGAATTTAATTAATGAAGCGATGAGTTTAGGTGCGGTAACACACTTTGCTAAGCCGTTTGACATTGATGACATTCGCGAAGTGATTCGTAAGACATTGGAAATGGAAGAGATTTCAAAGTGAATGTTTCTAAAAAAATTGACGAATCTCCGGTATAAATGGGTATTTTCTTGGGAGAGTATGCTATAATGGACACGTTCAACTATAGAGAGCATTTTGAAGATCATGCCTCTTACATAGAGATACGCATATTTGCGTGACGCGCTTACTTTTTGTACAAATAAGTAGATACGTCTACCGGGGATGTTGATCTTCGATTAAGGCTCAATTTAAGGAGGAAAAGAAACATGCCTTTAGTTTCAATGAAGGAAATGCTTAACAAAGCAAAGGCGGAAAGCTATGCAGTGGGTCAATTCAATTTGAATAACCTTGAGTTCACTCAAGCTATTCTACAAGCTGCCGAAGAGGAAAAGTCACCAGTAATCCTTGGTGTGTCTGAGGGTGCAGCACGTTATATGGGTGGATTCAAAACAATCGTCAAGCTTGTTGAATCATTAATGGAAGAGTATGGTACAACTGTACCTGTTGCGATTCACCTTGACCATGGTTCTAGCTTTGAAAAGTGTGTAGAAGCGATTCATGCAGGATTTACTTCTGTAATGATTGATGGCTCTCATCACCCGCTAGAAGAAAACATTGCGATTACAAAGCAAGTTGTAGCAGTTGCTCATACGTTAGGGGTATCTGTTGAGGCTGAGCTTGGTCGTATTGGTGGACAAGAGGATGACTTAATTGTTGACGATGCAGAAGCTGCTTATGCCATTCCTTCTGAATGTAAGCAACTTGTTGCAGAAACAGGTGTTGACTGTTTTGCACCAGCGCTTGGATCTGTTCACGGACCATACAAAGGTGAGCCTAACTTAGGCTTCGATCGTATGAAGGAAATTGATGACCTAGTAGGAATTCCACTTGTTCTTCACGGTGGTACAGGAATTCCAGTAGCTGATGTTCAAAAGGCTATTGAGTTCGGACATGCGAAGATCAATGTAAATACAGAAAGCCAAATTGCATCTGCGAAAGCTGTTCGTGAAACGATTGATGCAAACCCTGATATGTATGATCCACGAAAATATTTAGGGCCTGCTCGTGACGCGATTAAAGAAACAGTAAAAGGCAAAATGCGTGATTTTGGTTCTTCAAATAAAGCATAAGCAAGCTATGTGTAGACAAAAAGCAGTTCAGCTGAACTGCTTTTTGTCCATTCATAGAGTTCATTGTATGTAGAAAAAGTGACAATCGCGAAGGCCGATGAAAAGGACATGTTATCTGATTAGCAATGGTTCGCTCGTTGCTCGCTTGATACGATTAACCCATTCGTATCAAGCCTCCAAGACAGAAAACGTTTCGCACATTGCTTTAAAGGAAACCAAAAAAGTTAAAAACAAACTTTTTGAGTTCCCTTCAGACGTCATTTCTTTTCATATAAATGAATAAAACTTTAAAAAAAGACTCGTTACTTTTTCGTTGAAATGGTTATAATGGAAGATAGAGAGATGAGCACCAATGGAAGGGATGCGATTATGGATAAATTAATGATTGAAGGCGGATATCCGTTAGAAGGAACTGTTCAAATTAGTGGTGCGAAAAATAGTGCAGTTGCGTTAATACCAGCTGCTATTTTAGCTGATTCAGAAGTGACGATTGATAATCTACCTGAAATTTCAGATGTTCAACTTCTCGCAGAGCTTCTTCAAGAGATTGGTGGAGAAGTAGAGTTAACTCCTGAAGAAATTAAAATAAAGCCTGAAAATATGATTGCGATGCCACTCCCAAATGGACGTGTCAAAAAATTGCGGGCATCTTACTATTTAATGGGTGCCATGCTAGGTAAATTTAAGAAAGCGGTGATTGGATTACCGGGTGGTTGTAACTTAGGTCCAAGACCGATTGATCAACATATAAAAGGCTTTGAGGCACTTGGAGCTAAGGTGACGAATGAACAAGGTGCGATTTATTTGCGCGCTGATGAACTCCGTGGTGCAACGATCTATTTGGATGTTGTCAGTGTTGGAGCGACCATTAACATTATGCTGGCTGCTGTTCGAGCGAAGGGGCAGACGATTATTGAAAATGCCGCAAAGGAACCTGAAATTATTGACGTTGCTACACTGTTAACAAGTATGGGAGCGAAAATAAAAGGAGCAGGGACAAATGTTATTCGAATCGATGGGGTCGACTCATTACCAGGTTGCCGCCATTCTATCATTCCTGATCGGATCGAAGCAGGAACGTATATGATATTGGCGGCTGCTATGGGTCAAAGAGTGATCATTGATAACATTATTCCTTACCATGTTGAATCACTCATTGCTAAGCTACGTGAAATGGGTGTATCGATTGATGTAAATGATGACCAATTATTGATACATAACCATAAACCAAAGCAAGGTGTTGATGTGAAAACATTAGTATACCCTGGCTTCCCGACCGATCTTCAGCAACCATTTACAACGTTGCTTACTCAAGCTGAAGGAACGAGTATTGTAACGGATACGATTTATAATGCACGCTTTAAGCACATTGACGAGCTCAGACGAATGGGGGCAAATGTCAAGGTAGAGGGACGTTCGGCGATTATTAATGGGGCGACTACGTTACAAGGGGCAAAGGTAAGAGCAACTGATCTACGAGCCGGAGCTGCTCTTGTAGTAGCAGGCCTATTGGCAGACGGGGTAACAGAAATTTCTGGAGTAGAGCATATTGATCGTGGCTATGCTCATCTTGAGGAGAAGCTATTAGGGCTAGGCGCAAAAATTTGGCGTGAATCGATGACTGAAGAAGAAGTAGAACAAGTAAAAAGTTAGGTTTGAAACTAAGAAGGGCTATTGTTAAGAAAAAGCCCTTCTTGAATAATTGATTGAAATATGGTTAAAATGATTGATAGTAGATACCATTTTAAGCCTTCTATTTTTCTCCGCAATAACTCCAAATATGACCTTATTATTTGATAAATAATAGTTTTCCTAGTATAGATGGATATGTTGTCAGTGAAGGAATCAAAACAAGTGTATCGAACCATTGATGTGGTGAGCATCAATGGGTATTCTAATATATAAGAAACGTGGTGTTACGATGGGTGTACATATTTCAGAATTGGAAAATATGAAGCTAAAAGAGCTTTATGAACTTGCTAGAGAATACAAAGTGTCTTATTATAGCAAGCTAACGAAAAAGGAGCTTGTCTTTGCCATTTTAAAAGGACAAGCTGAACAAGACGGTTTAATGTTTATGGAAGGCGTACTAGAAATTATTCAATCAGAGGGGTTTGGATTCTTACGACCGATTAATTACATGCCAAGCTCAGAGGATATTTATATTTCTGCTTCGCAAATCCGCCGATTTGATTTACGAAATGGTGATAAAGTATCAGGGAAGGTTCGACCTCCTAAGGAGAATGAACGTTATCATGGATTGTTACATGTTGAAGCTGTAAATGGCGATGCGCCTGAAACATCGAGAGAGCGTCCTCACTTTCCGGCATTAACGCCACTTTATCCTGAGCAGAAGGTCGAACTAGAAACAGCCCCTGGCCGTGTATCTTCAAGGATTATTGATATGATTTCACCTGTTGGATTTGGACAGCGCGGCTTGATTGTCGCACCTCCTAAAGCAGGTAAGACCTCATTAATGAAGGAAGTAGCGAATAGTATTGCGGAAAACCACCCGGATGTTGAGCTGATTGTTCTATTGATTGATGAACGTCCAGAAGAAGTGACTGATATTGAACGTTCGGTAAAAGCAGAAGTAGTTAGCTCGACGTTTGATGAAGTGCCTGAAAATCATATTAAAGTGGCCGAGCTCGTTCTAGAGCGCGCCATGCGTCTCGTCGAACATCGTAAGGATGTCGTCATCTTAATGGATAGTATTACTCGTTTGGCGAGAGCGTATAATCTCGTCATTCCACCGAGTGGTCGAACGCTATCTGGTGGTATCGATCCAGCAGCCTTCCACCGTCCGAAGCGTTTCTTTGGGGCGGCCCGTAATATTGAAGAAGGCGGAAGCTTAACGATTTTAGCAACAGCGCTCGTTGAAACGGGTTCACGTATGGATGATGTCATCTATGAAGAATTTAAAGGGACAGGTAATATGGAGCTTCATCTTGATCGCAAATTGGCTGAGCGACGTATTTTCCCAGCGATCGATATTCGTCGCTCTGGTACGCGAAAAGAAGAAATGCTTATGCCTAAAAGTCAGTTAGATAAGCTATGGGCCATTCGTAAAACGATGAATGATTCTCCAGATTTTGTCGATCATTTCATTAAGCGAGTGAAGGAAACGAAAACAAACATTGACTTTTTTGCATCAATGGAAGAAGAAATGAACGCAAGAGGAAGGAAAAGATAAACCATTGGATGAAAATGGAGTTGCTTTTTCTCGGTTGAGTTGATATAATTTCGTCATGTGTGATTGAGATAACTCTGTTTCGAAGAGATTCAGGGCAAAAGGAGTTGAAAGTAATGAAACAAGGTATTCATCCTGATTATCAAAAGGTTGTATTTATGGATACAAGCACGGGCTTTAAGTTCCTAAGTGGATCTACAAAGGGCTCCTCTGAAACTATTGAGTGGGAAGATGGAAACACATATCCACTTTTGAAAGTGGAAGTAAGTGCTGATTCACACCCGTTCTACACTGGTAAGCAGAAGCTAAACGACTTAGGCGGACGTGTCGATCGTTTCAAGAAGAAATACAACTTGAAATAAACCGCATTATATAAACAGGCAATAGCAATGTGCATTGCCTGTTTTTTCATGTACATGTAGTAGCAATTGTCAGAAGAGATATATTATAGATGAGGTGTAAACGATGTATGGGGATAAACAGCTTGGTTCAATTGAAGTCATATGTGGGAGTATGTTTTCAGGCAAATCGGAGGAGCTCATCCGACGAGTTCGAAGAGTGAGCTTTGGAAATGTAAAGGTTCAAGTGTTTAAGCCGATGATTGATAATCGTTACAGTGAAGAAGAGGTCGTATCCCACAATGGAACAAAGGTCTGGGCATTACCAGTGGAGCGAGCCATTGACGTGTTAGAAAAAGTCGAAGCTACAACACAGGTTGTTGCAATTGATGAGGTACAGTTTTTTGATGAGGCCATTATCGAAATTGCTGAAGAGTTAGCGAATCGTGGGAAACGAGTTATTTGCGCAGGATTAGATCGTGACTTCCGTGGTGAACCGTTTGGTCCGATTCAGCCGCTATTAGCGATTGCTGAGGATGTTACGAAGCTCCAAGCGATTTGTCCATTATGCGGGGCACCTGCAAGTCGTACACAACGATTAATTAATGGGAAGCCTGCATCATATGATGATCCGATCATCTTAGTAGGAGCATCAGAGTCCTATGAACCTCGTTGCCGTAATTGTCATGAGGTGGAGCGGAAGCAAAAGGAATTAAAGGGTCATCGAATGAGTTTATAAAGTCGAATGAAAATAGGAATGTTTCAAAAGGTTAATGATCGACCTTTTGAAACATTCCTATTTTCGTTTTAGAGGTTCTTTCTGACAAGGCTCGTAAGTTTGTTTGTGAGGTATGTATGAGAGTTAAGAGGGTGTCGCCATATTTGAATTTAAATGGCATATTATCTTCCGTAAATTGAGACTAACATGTTAAATGTTGCTATCGTATATTTTGTAAAACAAAAACAGTTGTTATAAGGGGGCTCATTTATGAACAGAAATGTATGGTACCATTCTTTCTTTATTGGGATTGTTATGTGTCTACTGCTGTTGGCAGGATGTGGTGAAGGGAATGAAGAACCTGCCACGACTGAACCAACAGGAGGGGAAACAGAAGATGATCCAGACGTGGAATTAGCGGAGGGAGAGGAGTACATAAATGTAGGTATCCTTCATTCTTTGAGCGGAACGATGGCGATGAGTGAAACGTCAGTAAGGGATGCGGAATTACTAGCTATTGAAGAAATTAATGAAGCGGGAGGAGTGTTAGGGAAAACAATCGTTCCAATCATTGAAGATGGAGCCTCTGAGCCATCTGTATTTTCAGAAAGAGCGACAAAGCTCTTACAGCAGGATGAGGTAGCAGTTGTTTTCGGTGGTTGGACTTCAGCGAGTCGAAAAGCGATGTTACCTGTATTCGAGGAAAATGATGGATTGCTTTATTATCCAGTGCAATACGAGGGGATGGAAGCTTCTCCGAATATTTTCTACGCCGGAGCAGCACCGAATCAGCAAATTGTACCAGCCGTTGATTGGTTACTTGAAGACAAGGGAACAGAGTTCTTTCTACTTGGATCTGATTATGTATTCCCTAGATTAGCGAACCAAATCATTATGGCACAATTAGAGGCAAACGGTGGAACAACGGTCGATGAGCAATATACTCCGTTAGGTCATACTGATTATAGCACGATTATTTCTCGAATTCGTGATACTCAGCCAGATGTCATTTTTAATACATTAAATGGTGATAGTAATGTAGCCTTCTTTAAGCAGCTTGCTGATGCAGGCATCTCGTCTGAGGATGTTACAATTCTGTCGGTCAGTGTAGCAGAAGAAGAAATACGAGGTATCGGAGCTGACGTATTAGAAGGTCATTATGCTAGTTGGAATTATTATCAAACGACAGATACACCTGAGAATGAGGAATTTGTCACGAAGTATAAAGAAGCCTATGGTGAGGATCGTGTAACAGGAGATCCGATTGAAGCTGGTTACTTTATGGTGCATATGTGGGCGCAAGCTGTTGAAGCTGCAGGCTCCTTTGAGGTCGATGCTGTGAAGGAAGCGGCTGGCGGCTTAGAATTGGCTGCACCTGGTGGTATGGTGATATTTGATGGTGACAATCAGCACGTATGGAAAACCGTTAGAATTGGTGAGATTACGAGCGATGGGCAATTTGAAGAAGTGTGGAATTCTGGTGAGCCTGTGAAGCCTGATCCATTTTTGGAAAGCTACGATTGGGCGAGTGATATTAGCTCGTCTGTTCAATAAAATTGGTATTGTCCCAAAAGGTTCCTGACACCTTTTGGGATAACACTACACCATTTAAATTGTAAGAGGTGGGATGGACATGGAAGGGATGATCATGCAGGCTTTTAATGGGATTAGTTTAGGATCGATCCTATTATTAATTGCATTAGGGCTAGCAATAACATTTGGCTTAATGAAAGTCATCAATATGGCACATGGAGAACTTATTATGGTTGGAGCGTATGCAACGTATGTGACTCAGCTTCTATTTAAGCAATTTCTCCCTCCGACGATGTATAGCTTGTACTTTATATTAGCAATTCCGTTTGCCTTTATCGTGGCAGCATTAATCGGAATGTTATTAGAATATTTGGTCATTCGACATTTATATGGTAGGCCATTAGACAGTTTATTAGCAACCTTTGGTGTGGGTCTTATTTTACAACAAACGGCAAGGTCGATGTTTGGTGCACCAAACGTTGGTGTCGAAGCACCTACTTTATTACGAGGAGGACTTGAATTATTTGGAATGACGTTCCCGTATACACGATTATTTATTATCGGACTTGTAATTGTTTGTTTTCTTTTTTTATATCTGTTTTTGTATAAGACAAATAATGGTCGACGGATACGTGCCGTTATGCAAAACCGTGAAATGGCAATGTGTTTAGGTGTTTCCTCGCGCAAGGTTGATACGTTAACATTTGCAGTTGGTGCTGGCTTTGCTGGTATAGCTGGCTCAGCATTAACGTTGATTGGACCGATTGGGCCAACGATTGGAATGAATTACATCATCGATGCATTTATGGTTGTCGTTGTTGGAGGAGTGGGGATGTTAGCAGGTACGGTTGTCGGAGCATTAGGAATTGGTGTATTTAATACTATTTTTGAATATTGGACGGATGCATCTATGGGAAAGGTACTTGTATTTGCTCTTATTATCCTCTTTTTACAGTGGAAGCCATCAGGCTTATTCTCATTACGAACTCGTTCATTAGATTAAGGGGCAAAGGAGTAGAAGATGATGCAACAGTCGATGGTTAAAATGATGTATGACAGAAGGTGGCTTTTTACGATTATTTTATTAGTATTAGCTCTTTGTCCCCTTTTTTTGTCAGACTTTCGTTTGAATTTATTAGGTCGCTTTTTGACGTTTGCCATACTCGTCATTGGTCTTGATCTATTGTGGGGTTATACAGGGGTTCTTAGTTTAGGGCATGGAATCTTCTTTGGAATCGGTGCGTATGTAATGGCCATTTATTTAAAGCTTGAAGCAGGTGGAGGCGCCGTTCCGGATTTTATGATGTGGAATGGAATAACGGAGTTGCCTTGGTTTTGGACGGTTTTAGCCAATCCGTTTCTAGCCATTTTCTTAGCGATCACGTTCCCAATGCTAGTGGCAGGGATGCTAGGCTTTTTTATCTTTCGAAATCGTATTAAGGATGTCTACTTTACTATTTTGACGCAAGCGTTAGTAATCGTAACAGTGACGTTGATCGTAAGTCAGCAGGAATATACCGGAGGAACCAATGGTATTACAGGTTTTTCGACTATATTTGGATTTTCGTTAACTGCTTCAAGTACACAAACGTTCTTGTATTTCATTACGGTAGCATGCTTAGGGCTTATTTTCTTTTTATGCTACCGTCTTATATCAAGTCGGTTTGGTAAGGCGCTGATCGCGATTCGAGATGGTGAGAATCGCCTTCGCTTTTCAGGCTATGATACGTCGCTGTTTAAAGTCTTTGTCTTTTCAATTTCTGCTGGTATTGCGGGGCTTGCTGGAATGCTTTTTGTCTTACAGGTAGGAATGATAAGTCCAACAACGATTGGGATAGTCCCATCAATTGAAATGATCCTATGGGTGGCCATTGGTGGAAGAGGAACATTGATTGGCCCGGTCATTGGTGCGACTTTAACAAACCTAGCAAAAACCTTCTTCAGTGAGAATTATCCAGATATTTGGTTATTCTTTTTAGGCTCTGTCTTTGTCATTGTTGTTTTGTTCTTGCCGGGAGGTCTAATGAGCTTAACGAAAAAGCTCCGTTTGAAATTAAAAGGAGGAACGATATATGCCACAAAAAAAGTTAGCAAAAACCATTCTTCAGTGTAAGGATATGCTTGTGAAGTTTGGACAGTTTACAGCGATTAATTCCTTTTCCTTCACGATTAAGGAGGGAGAGCTACACTTTTTGATTGGTCCAAATGGAGCTGGTAAAACAACCTTTTTAGATGTTCTTTGTGGTAAAACGAGATGTCAATCTGGTGAAGTGTATTTTAATGACCATGAAGATTTAACTAAGCTTAAGGAATTTGAAATTGTACGCAAGGGAATTGGACGAAAGTTTCAAGCGCCATCTATTTTTCCTCATTTAACCGTATATGAAAACCTTGAAATAGCTATGAAGCAGGATAAAAGGCTATTGAAAATTTTATTTGCGAAGACGACGAAAAAGCAACATGATGAGATTGAGCAGCAGTTAAATCAGATTGGTTTGTTACAGCAATGCGAAGTCGAGGCAAGAGCTCTGTCCCATGGTCAAAAGCAGTGGTTAGAAATTGGTATGGTGATGATGCAGCAGCCTAAGCTACTTCTTCTAGATGAGCCGATTGCTGGGATGACTGAAGAAGAAGAGGAAAAAACCGGTCATTTGCTGCAGCAGCTAAAAAAGAAATGCTCAATTATTGTTGTTGAGCACGATATGGATTTTGTTCGTAAGTTCGCTGAAAAAGTGACAGTTATGCATGAAGGAAGGCTGCTTTGCGATGGGGAAATGGACGTCATTCAAAAAAATGAGCAAGTGATGGAAGTTTATTTAGGGAGAAAAGGTGAGAAGTCTGATGTTGCATATACAACAGCTTGAGGTCGCATACGATGATAGTACAGTCATTCGTGATATGTCATTAAAGCTCTATCCAGGTCAGACGGTATGTTTAATGGGACGAAATGGTGTCGGTAAGACGACCTTTATTAAAGCAATCATGGGGATATTGAAAACGAAGCAAGGAAATATTCATTATCAGGGGGAAGACGTGACAGGGAAATCGTCGACCTACCGTGCCAGAAAGGGATTAAGTTATGTTCCGCAAGGTCGTGAAATTTTCCCTCAATTAACCGTTTATGAAAACATCATGATGGGCTTTGAAGCACTGTCGAAAGGGAGAAGGAAAGAGATTGATGAAAGGATTTATCGTTACTTTCCTGTATTACAGAAGATGAGGGAGCGACGTGGTGGAGATTTGAGTGGAGGTCAACAGCAGCAGCTGGCGATTGCACGAGCTCTAGTGTCTGAGCCACAGTGTCTGTTACTTGATGAACCGACTGAAGGCATTCAGCCTAACATTGTTCAAGATATCCAAAATGTCATTCGAGACATTAAAGAACAGAACAAGGAAACTTCGATATTATTAGTGGAACAAAGCTTTGATTTTGCAAAGAGTGTAGCGGATTACTTTTATATTATTGATAAAGGACGAATTGTCTATGAAGGAGAAGAGCTAATTGAGTCAAAGGTTAGTCAATATTTAAGTGTATAGTAAGCTAGATCATTAAAGCACTGGAAAGGTAGGTAACTTCCTTTTTCAGTGCTTTTTATCATGTAAGTCGATTCGAGGGAGAATGTCGGACGCACGTTATAGCTCAGCGCGACGCCATTAGGAAAAGACGCAACTGCGTTTTTCTTATGGCTATATTTGTCACGTTCTTTTCTACAAAATCGGACAGACTATAAAAGAAATCAGTCTGAATGTAGAGGAGGTGCTTAGATTGAAGAAAGTATTATTTATTATGGTTGTGGTGATACTATTCCTTGCTATAGGCTGTCAACAACAAGACGCTCACTATGATTCTGGTGACGGTCAGGGTGTGCAAAATGCCTCAGATGAACCAGGTACGAATCGCGTCATGTACGGATTGTTCGGACCAGGACCACTAAATTATGGACAAATTCGAAAGCAGCAATTAGGTCGCTACGATTTAGACGAAATGCCCAATACTGGTACGAACTTCAGATCTATGGATGTAGAGAGACGTCATTTGGGAAATGATCAACAGCTTATTGCTGAAATTATACAAGAGGATTTTGGTCTTGATTCTGGTATGGTGTTTCTTGCTGGAAATCATGCTTTTGTTAATGTGAAAGCACCGGAAGACATGGAGGAAAAGGAAAAGAAGGAATATTTTGATAAACTTCGTCAACAGCTTAGCCAAGAGATCCCAAGATATAATGTCCATATACGTGAGTCGGATTAAGGATTGAAGAAACTCAATCGGGCTATGCCTCATTTGGGTTTCTTACATATGGGTGAAATGTTACTATTTGAAGTTCTCACGTTCCTTCCTTCAACCTCTACTAAACACTTTTGTCTCCCTCCAAGCTTTTTTCTTCGATCTGAAAAGATTTTTCACAGTGACATTTAGGTCACTCTCGTCTCCGAGCGGTTTGTTGAATCGGATCCCAAACACTGTTATAAGGAGGCGCATAGGCGAGATCTAAATGCTCTAATTCATCAATCTTCATTTCGTTATAGAGAGCGGTTGAGAGGACATCGATTCGTTTGTCGACACCTGCATGACCGATGATTTGTCCACCGAGAAGCTGATTCGTTTCGCGGTGATAACAAAGTCGAACGGTTAACCTCTCAGCTCCAGGATAATAGCTGGCAATATGCCCGATTTCGGTGGTCATTTGATTATATGGGTAGGAAAGCTCCTCTAGCTCACGACTTGATAGGCCTGTGCGCCCTAACGTTAAGCTGAAGAATTTAATAATCGATGTACCAACAATACCTTGAAAGGGTGTAGGCTGACCAATCATTGCTTTACCTGCTAGTCTTCCTTGTTTATTAGCGTGTGTACCAAGAGGGATATAATCGTTCTTTTGCTTGATACGATGGTATTGTGTTGCGCAATCACCTGCTGCATATACGTTTTCTACATTCGTTTCCATGAAACGATTCACAATCACTGCACCATTGCGATGAAAGTGAAGATCAGAGTTAGAAAGAAACGATGTGTTGGGCGTCACACCGATTGCCACGACAACTAGATTAGTACGAATAGAAGCTTGATCCGTAATCACACGTTCGACACGTTCGTTGCCTGAAAATCCTTCAACGGTTTCATGAAGCCGAACGTTCATACCATTCTTTTCTGCTTCTTCTAGAATCATGTTGGAAAAGTCTTCATCGAAACTAGCAGCAAGCTGGGGCGCTTGTTCGATAATGGTCACATCTTTCCCTATTTTAATAAAATTTTCAGCGAGCTCCAGTCCGATATAACCACCTCCGATGATTGTGATATGCTTTTTTTCTTTCGCATCGGCCATTAATTGTTCAGTATCGGGAATTGTTTTCACTGTATGAATTCCTTGCAAGTCATTTCCTGGCCATGAAGGAACGATAGGACTAGCCCCTGTTGCAAGTAGCAGTTTGTCATATGAAAGGGAGAAGTCAACACCACTTACGATTTGGTTCTTTAGGTCAACCGAAGTCACTTCATGCTTAGTCCGAGCGTCAATTCGGTACTTATGACGAAAGGTTTCAACATCTCGAGCAATGAGATCGGTTGTTGATGAAATGAGTCCTCCAATAACATAAGGAAGACCACACTGTGCATACGAATAGATCTCTCCTCTTTCTAGTGTGATGATCTCCGCATTCTCGTCATGTCGGACAATTTGCATCGCAGCGCTCATTCCAGCTGCATCACCACCAATAATGACATATCTCATGTGAACCACCCTTTCTTACTATTTATGATGTAGGTAGTATGGCGCTTGAATAAGTTTACTACTAGTATTCCCCTCTTTTTTCATGGTGAAGCATGAATTTTAAGAAATAGCTGGAAGTTTGGGGTGATGAGCAGATTCAGTTACATACGTGACGTTTTTCTAAAAGAACCTTACTATTAGAAAAGCTCTACTTCGTTTTGACGGACGATGCACGACTCAAAAAGGCGCTGTGTATCTTTCTTATTTGACCACCGTAAGGCAATGTACTATAATAGTTCTGTTATACGATGGAATATGATGAGGTGAAAAATCCGTGTTAGATCGTTTACAATCTTTAGAAGATCGATATGATCGATTAAATGAGTTACTAAGTGACCCTGATGTCATTAGCGATTCAACGAAATTGCGTGAGTATTCAAAGGAACAATCGGATTTAGAAGAGACTGTACAGGCGTATCGTGACTATAAAGAAGCTAGTACACAATTGAAAGATGCTAAAACGATGCTTGAGGATAAGCTTGATGATGAGATGTATGCAATGGTCAAAGAGGAGATGGATGAACTATCTACGACGATTGAAGAGCTTGAAGCTCGCTTGAAAATATTATTACTACCAAAAGATCCGAATGATGATAAAAATGTCATCGTTGAAATTCGCGGAGCTGCTGGTGGAGATGAAGCGCAGCTATTCGCGAGCGATTTATATAAAATGTATACTCGTTATGCAGAAGCACAAGGCTGGAAGGTTGAAGTCATTGAATCGACAACAACAGAGCTTGGTGGCTTCAAGGAAATCATTTTCAGTGTGAACGGAAGCGGTGCCTATTCTAAGCTGAAGTATGAAAATGGAGCTCATCGTGTGCAACGTGTACCGACAACCGAATCAGGTGGTCGAATTCATACGTCAACTGCTACGGTTGCTGTTCTTCCTGAAGCGGAAGAGGTTGAAGTGGAAATTCACGAAAAGGATATTCGTGTGGATACCTTTGCATCAAGTGGTCCTGGTGGGCAAAGTGTTAATACGACGATGTCTGCTGTGCGCTTAACACATGTTCCGACTGGAACGGTCGTTTCTTGTCAGGATGAGAAATCGCAAATTAAGAACAAAGAGAAAGCGATGAAGGTTCTTCGTGCGCGAGTATATGATAAATTTCAGCGCGAGGTTCAGGCAGAATATGATTCCAATCGTAAGCTTGCGGTTGGAACCGGTGATCGTTCAGAACGGATTCGCACGTATAATTTTCCACAAAGTCGCGTGACCGATCACCGTATTGGTTTAACGCTTCAGAAGCTAGAGCAAATTTTACAAGGGAAGCTTGATGAAATCATCGATGCTCTGATCGTTGAAGAACAAGCGGAAGCGATGCAAAATGCCGAACAATAGGACGATCCAAGAGGCTCTTCAATGGGCTTCTTCTTTTTTAGCTGAAAGGAAGCTGGAGCAACCAGTCGGCGAATTGCTACTACGGCATTATTTACAAGTGAATCGGACACATTTTTTGATGATGCTGCAAGAGCCACTTTCTAAAGCAGTGTGGAATCAGCTATCGTCTGATCTAGAACAACATGCACAAGGGGTTCCTGTTCAGCATTTGATTGGATATGAAATCTTTTATGGGCGACGCTTTAAGGTCAATGGTGATGTGCTCATCCCACGTCCAGAAACAGAGGAGCTTGTGGAAGTGGTGAGTGAGCGTGCGCAGAAACTTTTTCAGGAGCGAATGATTCAGGTTGTTGATGTCGGGACTGGGAGTGGAGCGATTGCCATTACGCTAGCCCTTGAAAATGCTCAAATGAATATAGAAGCGATAGATATCTCACCACAAGCGATAATGGTTGCTAAGGAAAATGCACGTAGCCTAGAAGCTGATGTTACGTTTATGAATGGGGACTTACTAACTCCCTATGTATCGTTGAAAAGAAAAGTCGATGTGGTTGTATCGAATCCTCCGTATATTCCTGTACGTGATGAAGGAAAGTTGGCGGTTCATGTTAAGGGGCACGAGCCGCATTTGGCGCTTTTCGGTGGTGAGGACGGGTTAGATGTATATCGTAGGTTTATGACGGAACTTCCACAAGTAATAGAAGAAACGGGCTTAGTTGCGTTTGAAGTAGGTATTGGGCAAGCGCAGACGGTTTGTGAAATGTTATCAACAGTTTTTCCACACGCTGTGACTGAAATCAAGCGAGATATTAATGGGAAAGAGCGAATAGTAATGGCTTATGGAACGATGACGACGCGTTCATTACGTCGTATGTAGTCGTCACATCTTTTATGAAGGTGACCTTCTTATCTTTCAAAAAAAGAAAAATGATAGGTTTAAATACCGCTCTCTTTGACGAGAATAATTCGTGAAGGGGCGGTGTTTTTTATTATGAAACCAAATGTTGTTATCTATCTATTATTCTCGTTATTTGTTATAGTCGTTAATTGGGAAGCTCAACATTCGCTTGCGATAGCTGAGCTACATCAGGAGGTTAATGAAGAGGAAGCCATACGCCTACGCATTCTAGCAAATAGTGATTCAGTAGCTGATCAAGCTTTAAAGCGTGATATACGTGATCGAGTAAATGAAGCGATTACGGAATGGGTGTTACATATAGATGATATGGAAGAAGCGAAAGCGACGATTGAAGCTAATTTAGTAGAAATTGAGGAGATTGTAGCACAAGAATTAGAGCGTTATGGCTTAGAGCAAGGTTATGAGGTCGACTTTGATGCTGTTAATTTCCCGACGAAGCTATATGGTCACCTTGTCTATCCAGCGGGTACATACGATGCGGTATTAATTACGCTAGGAAAAGGAAATGGTGAGAATTGGTGGTGTGTCTTATTCCCACCTCTATGCTTTATTGATATGGCGAATGGAGATGCAATAGAGACAACGGATGATGAATTTGAAGAAGAAATTGCTGAGGAAACAGATGAAGAGGAGATTGAAGTTTCATTTTTCTTTGTTGAGTGGTTTAGTGGATTATTTGAGCGTATATTCGGATAAGAGGCATAATTGAGACAAGCCTTGCATATAGATTAGTAAGCTAGTAGAAAGGAAGTGGCTTGCTATGGCTATAGTTGTCCGAAAGGCAAAGCAAGAGGATTTGCTGAAGGTGCAACGGTTAGTTGCGAAAGCAGGATTACGAGATGAAGGTATTGAACATATAATTGAACATTTCTTAATTGTTGAAAACGATGCTGAACAACTAATTGGAACGGTAGGAATTGAAATGTATGAGGAGGTCGGTCTATTAAGATCACTCATTTTGCAATCGCCTGAATGGGATGCCAAGCTAAGCTTGGAATTTCTGCAATTAACGCTGAAATATGCTGAAGAGCAGAAGCTTAAGACCGTTTATTTATGTGCGAAGGCGACTAGTGCATTGTTTCATCAGCTAGGGTTTAGAGAGGTTGTCAAAGAAAGTATTCCGAAAGCGATCCAAGAATCAGCTCATTTTAAAAAGCATCAAACGGATGATGTGAAAATTTGGTGTTGTCACATTGCCTGAAAAGGGTTACTTATCTACAGGTTGTCCACAAGTGTGGATAACCTCTTTCGCATTGAAGGAACACGGAGAACGAGCTAAGAAGGAAGGAGATGTTGTGACTGATGGATTTGATTAAAAAAACCCGAGATTACGTCGAAATATGAATGAAATATTGACATCGTGTGGCTTCACTTGCAAAATGGAGAAGTTAGGAGCGATGAAAAGTGAGTTATAAACAAACAAAACGATGGATTGTGGATAAAGATGATCAATTTTTACATAAAAGTAGTGAAATAAAGGAAGCAGCGTTGTGGATAAAAAATGGAGATGTCATTGCCTTTCCAACGGAGACGGTTTATGGACTTGGTGCAAATGCTCTTGATGAAGAAGCAATTCAGAACATTTTTCAAGCGAAGGGAAGGCCGAGTGATAACCCATTAATTGTCCACATTGCTAAGGAAGAGCAGTTAAAGGAATTAGTGATCGACGTTCCGTTAGTAGCGAAAAAGCTCATACATGCCTTTTGGCCGGGACCGTTGACGATTATACTAAAGCGTACAAATAGCATAGCAGAGAGTGTAACAGCGGGATTGGACACTGTTGGTGTGCGAATGCCCTCTCATCCGATCGCTTTAACTCTAATAGAAGCAGCAGATGTGCCGATTGCCGCTCCAAGTGCCAATCAATCAGGTAAGCCAAGTCCGACAAGCGCGAGCCATGTCATTCATGATTTAAATGGAAAGATTGCTGGTGTTGTTGATGGAGGTGTTACGGGCGTCGGAGTTGAATCAACAGTTGTTGATTGTTCTGTGGATAGAGTGATACTCTACCGGCCGGGAGGAGTTACGAAGGAAGAGATTGAAGCTGTGATCGGCCCGATTGAAGTCGATCCTTCCTTGCAAGCTGAAACTGAAGCCCCGCGTTCACCTGGAATGAAATATACCCATTATGCGCCAATCGGTCAACTGTACGTCGTTTCAGACTGTGGAAAAATCAACAATTATGTACAAGAGGCCAGAGCAAAAGGACATCGAGTCGGTGTGTTAACGACGGAGGAGAGAAAAGCTAAATATGATGCTGATATTGTCGTCGCCTGTGGAAAAAGAGATGACCTATCAACAGTTGCGCAGAAGTTATATGATAGCTTACGTACGTTTGATCAGCAAAAGGCTGAAATTATTTATGCGGAGGCATTCCCGAAAGAAGGAATTGGCATTGCGATCATGAACCGACTTGAGAAGGCGGCGGATGCGGTTATTTAGGGCTTTTGGGAGGAATCGAGGAAGGGGGAACATCCTCGAAATTTGTCATGTGAGTGCTTTCGATCAGAATTGGAGCGTTTTCACGAGCAGTTAGAGCGCTCGCTTTAATATATGAAGCGCTTTCAATGGCTTTTACAAAAACAAGAGCCATCGAAACGGCTCTTGCATCTTCATTAAACGGCCCATTTCTCATCCTTTGTAAAGGAGACAGTTAACCATTTTTGATACGGTAAATGGTCGGTTGCGCTTTTAATTTTCTCGCGAATATCGTCTTGCTGATCGACAGATTGAATCAAGGAATGCTCATTTAAAATAAAGTCAACCTCAACAAAGAGTGTTCCGCCGACTTTAGCTAGGCGGACATACATTTTCTCTATTCTCTCTTCTTGTTTAATCTTGTTAAATAACTGTTCATAGCTTGCTTGTATAGATTCATCTGGTGCCATTTCAAGTATTTCGCGACACGCTTTGATCATTTCAGTAATCGGAACCTTCAGAAAGACCCCAGCAACAACTATGACCATGAGCGGATCAATATACGGTGTGAAATGAGCATAGGGTGTAGTTGAGACGAGTAAAGCAGCTAAAAAGCCGAGTAACACAGCCGCGCTTAAATACATATCCATTTTCCACTGGTTGGCTTCGGCTTGAACGAAGCCTAATTGGTCGCTTCCCTTCTTCAAATGCGTATATATACCTAAGCAGAGTATAGTAGATAGCAGGGCATACAACATGGCATATCCAAAGTTGACCTCAGAACCACCTGAAAAAAGCGTTATTCCTGAAGAAACAATAGCTGTGATACATAACAGCAAAATAGCTGTATATTTCACTAATAGTACAATAGGCTCGACCATTTGCTTTCCAAAAGGAAAGCGTTTGGAATCTCGTTTACGAATGAAATTAGCACCTAATAAAGATAGCAATGATAATTTCACACTTATTAGTGAATAGAGACCATCAAAAACGACCATTTGTGAGGAAATAAGAAAACCCCAAATGATCGCAATAACCGCAAGTAGAAGCGCCCCGTAGATGGAAAGCTGAAGTAATTGCTTTTCCTTTTTGTGAGACGTATTCATGTTAGTACCTCCATTTTTTATATTTTATGACTGATTGTCAGTCAGTGAACTCGAAATAAAAAGTAGTAGCTGTTGCTTCACTTCACGAACAGAAGTCGTTTGTTGATTTCCGAAAAAATAAGACTCAGCTGTGGATTCAATCAAATTGATAATCATTTTTGTTAAAGAAGAGAGTTCGATTTTTGATTGAATCCCACCTTCATCGATACCTTTTTTCAATTGAGCTTCAATCCAGCTGTAATAAGGGGCGTACATTTCCTCCCAGCGTTCATACGTATGATAATAGGCGAGTCCGGAATAACAAAGCTTAATCAATTCATCATATTGATCTGTAATCGCAAATGTCTCGTCGACAACGATAGTGAGTATCTCTATCGTTGAGGCGTGATCGTCTACGTTTTCTTGAATCGATTCAAATAGGGTCGTTAGAATGCGTTCAGCAATTGCTGGAACTAGTTCATTCTTAGATTTGAAATATAAATAGAATGTCCCTTGAGCTACGCCGGCTTGTTTGACGATATCAGAAACAGAAGTGTGCTCAAAGCCCTTTTCCTTAAAACGGATAATCGCTGCATCAACGATAAGTGGTAATTTATTTGCTTTTTTTGCCATGTATCTTCCTCCTATTTAAAAATGACTGACTGTCATTCATTAATAGTATAGCAACAAAAAAGAGCATTTGCAAATGCTGACAAGTTACTACTTATTAGCTATCATAATTTAAGATCAAATAAGTGAAATACTTTACGAGGAAGCGATATTATTTGATAATTGAGGGTGTGGATAAAGTACCCAACTCGCTCATTGACTTCATTTTCACGTCTTTTTCCTACTGTTTGTGCATACATATGGACTAGCACGGACAAGGAGTGAGCGAGATGGCGGAATGGGTCACGTTAATGATCATGGCATGTGCACTTGGGATGGATGCTTTTTCTGTTTCACTTGGAATGGGAATGGCGGGACTACGTATCATGCAAATTTTCCGTATCGGTCTTGTGATCGGTGCGTTTCATATCGTTATGCCATTACTTGGGATGGTGACAGGTAAATGGCTTTCGCAATATGTTGGTATGATAGCTCACTATGTTGGCGGTGGGCTACTTCTATTCATAGGTGTTCAGATGGTCATAAGTGCATGGCGCCAAGAGGAGGAATCGCTCTTGCAACCAGTTGGTTGGGGCTTACTGCTGTTTGCCATTAGTGTTAGCTTAGATAGCTTTTCGGCAGGCTTAAGCTTGGGCATTCTTGGGGCAAAGACGTTAATGACGGTTGGCATGATTGGCTTGATGAGCATGGTACTTGCTTGGTTAGGTCTAATAGTAGGGGCTAGATTTCAGCATGTAATTGGTTCCTACAGTGAACTGTTAGGAGGGTGTATTTTAATTGGCTTTGGCGGCAAGCTACTTTTTATATGACTAAAGACCTGTTTTAAATGATGTAGGTTTTTGGGGATGTCTATGGTAAAATTAAGGATATACTAACGATATTCGCCATAATTCGCTCAAAAAGGAGGTTTAATGTGTGAAACGTGTTCTATTTATTTGTACGGGAAACACTTGCAGAAGTCCTATGGCTGAAGCACTGTTACGGGACAGGATGGGAGAAGCAATTGAAGTGAAATCAGCAGGATTACATGCTTCGACGATGTCAGCTCTTTCAGAAGGGACAAGAACCGTACTAGAAGAGAAAGGGATCTTTGTTGCCCATTCTGTTCAAGAATTGACTGAAGATTTAATCGATTGGGCTGATTTGCTATTAACGATGACAGAGTCACATAAGCAATCGATTCAAGTGTTTTTTCCAGAAGTGAAGGAGAAGCTTTTTACGTTAAAGGAATTTGCTTATGAACAGGAGAAGGACAGCGATATTGCTGATCCGTTTGGGGGGACGTTAGAGCAATATCGTACAGTTGCCCAAGAGATAGAAGGGTGCTTGGAACCCCTAATTGAAAAATTAAACAGAAAGTAAGAGGTGGCTCATATGGCAGAGGAGAAAAAGAAGTACCGAGCAAGTATTCGCAAGAAGCTAGTGTTTGGCGTAAGTGGACTATCACTAGTCACATTTGGTACGAGTGCAATATTTATTTTTATTCTTGGTGATTTCTTGTTAAATATATTAGGTGTTAGCATGCAAACGCTTATTTTGCTTACATTACTTAAAGGTGTTCTTTGGAGCTCAGTCTTAGGTTATTTCGCCGCACCTTATATTACAAAACCAATACGTGAGCTAGAACAATCAGCAAGGCTGGCGGCTGCTGGTAATATACAACAGGACATCACGGTGACAAAATCAGATGATGAAATTCGTTCACTGGGGGTAGCCTATAATGAAATGCTAGCGAATCTACGAAATATGGTGAAGGATATTGATCATAATTTCGAGCAAACGAATGCGAAAGTGACAGAAATGGAGCAATCCTCACAATTAGCGCAGCAAAAAGCAAAGGAAATTGGTGTGACCATACAAGAAATATCAGAAGGAGCTGAACAGTCAGCAGTCGCCTTGAATGGGACAGTTGGCTTAATGGAAGAGTTAACAGACATTGCTGGGGAGGTTCAAACTCGTGCGCAGACATCAAAGAAATCATCAGATGAAATGGTACATACGTTAAAGGATAGTCGGGAGATCTTTGATTCATTAGTGAATGGGATTAAGCAATTAGCAACCGATAACCAGCATTCCTTGAAGGCGGTTAGTCAACTAGATGAGCAAGCGAAGCAGGTTGGCGATATTATTTCACTAGTTGGAGATATTGCCGGTCAAACGAACTTACTTGCTTTGAATGCATCGATTGAAGCGGCGCGTGCAGGTGAACAAGGGAAGGGATTCGCAGTAGTGGCGGATGAAGTTCGAAACTTAGCTGATGAAAGTGGGCAAGCTGTACAAAATATAACTGAGCTCATTCACAGCATGCAAACTGAGGTACAAAATGTCGTGAAGCAGATTGGTGATCAAGTCGACTTTGCCCGTGAGCAATCTGAAAAAGGAACGACGACGAATGAAGCGATTGCAAATGTTGAACAATCTGTCTTAGAGGTTGCGGACGTGATTGCGGATATTTCGACGATGATTCACCGTCAGATGGATGCAATTAAGAGATCGAGTGGACAGTCTAAAGAGGTGGCAGCTTCGATTGCTGAAACGACAACAGCAAGTACAGAAAAGGTAGCGACGATCACTTCTGAGCAAGCGCAAGTCATTGATCAAATGTCGGAAACAGCTAATCTGCTCTCTGGTCAATCAAAAAAATTGAAAGTGACAATCGAACGATTTACGATATAAAGGTATTCATGTCATACTGTAAGGAGGCACTAGATGGAGCCGTTCACAAAACAACTATCAACTGATTTAAAGGTGGCATTAGCTGACTTACAGCAGGCTTTTCCTTTTACAGAGGATTCCTTACTCGTCGTAGGCGCTAGTACAAGCGAAGTCATTGGCTCGCAAATTGGTTCGAAAGGTTCAGAGGAAGTAGCAGATACAATCTTTCAAGTATTGGCAGAGATCCGTGCACGTACGAATGTGCAGCTTGCTTTCCAATGTTGTGAACATTTAAATCGTGCGCTTGTCGTAGAACGCAAAACAGCACGTGATCGTCGCTATGAGATCGTTAGTGCGATTCCAATTCGGACAGCAGGAGGGGCTATGGCAACTCATGCATTTGGCCAATTGGAAGACCCTGTCCTTGTTGAAACCATTCAGGCTGAGATGGGGATTGATATCGGTGATACGTTCATCGGAATGCATCTTCGTCCTGTTGCTGTTCCATTAAGAAGTACGGTTAAAGAAATAGGTCAAGCTCATGTAACGATGGCTTACACAAGGCCGAGACTCATCGGTGGTATTCGTGCCGTCTATCACGAATGAATCTGAATGAAAAATAGTTTTTTTAAAATAATGTACGGATTTAAGGCCGTCTTATGTTAGAATATATTCTGAGATAGGACGGTTTCGTTCAAATTCCGAAAGATGAAGGGAAGGGTATGAGAGATGAAATCATTACCAAAACAAGATCCGAAAGTATTTGCTGCGATTCAACAAGAGCTAGGTCGACAAAGAGATAAAATCGAACTGATTGCATCAGAGAACTTTGTAAGTGAAGCTGTTATGGAAGCACAAGGCTCTGTATTAACGAATAAGTATGCAGAAGGATATCCTGGTCGTCGTTACTATGGTGGCTGTGAATATGTTGATATTGTAGAGGATATCGCTCGTGATCGTGCGAAGGAAATCTTCGGTGCAGAATACGTCAACGTTCAACCACATTCAGGTGCTCAAGCAAACATGGCTGTATATTTCACCATTTTAGAGCCGGGTGATACAGTCTTAGGAATGAACCTATCACATGGCGGACACTTAACACACGGAAGCCCGGTGAACTTCAGTGGAGTTCAATATAACTTTGTTGAGTATGGTGTTGATAAAGAAACGCAACGTATTGATTACGATGCTGTTCGCCAGTTAGCGATTGAGAATAAGCCGAAGCTCATTGTAGCAGGTGCAAGCGCGTATCCACGTGCGATTGATTTCGCGAAGTTCCGTGAAATTGCAGATGAAGTGGGCGCTTATTTAATGGTTGATATGGCTCATATTGCCGGTCTAGTAGCTGCAGGGTTACACCAAAATCCTGTCGAGCATGCTCATTTTGTCACGACGACAACACATAAGACATTACGTGGACCTCGTGGTGGAATGATTATGTGTCACGAGGAGTTCGGAAAGAAAATTGACAAGTCCATTTTCCCTGGTATCCAAGGTGGCCCACTTATGCATGTTATTTCCGCAAAAGCTGTTTCATTTGGAGAGGTTTTAACTCCTGAATTTAAGCAATATGCTCAATCTATTATCGATAATGCAAAACGTTTAGGTGAAAAGCTTGTAAATGAAGGTGTAAACCTGGTTTCAGGTGGTTCTGATAATCACTTGCTTTTACTTGACCTACGTACGTTGGAATTAACAGGGAAAGTAGCAGAAGAAGCATTAGATTCAGTTGGTATCACAACGAATAAAAATACGATTCCTTTTGATCCGGAAAGTCCGTTTGTCACTAGTGGTGTTCGTATCGGTACAGCGGCTGTGACAGCACGAGGGTTAGATTTAGAAGCGATGGATGAATTAGGTGAATTAATCGCATTGACGTTGAAGAATGTCGATAACGAAGAGAAGAAGGCAGAAATTCGCAAGCGAGTAGCGTCTCTTACAGCGAAATTCCCAATGTATCCAGGTCTTGGGGATTTAGTGTAATATTATGAATAGAGAAGAATAGAATAGGTAGGCCAATGAGAAGGGCGCTGAAAAAGTTTGGTTTTTAACTTTTTTGGCGCCCTTTAAGTAATGTGCGAAACGGTTGTCTGTTTTGAAAGCATATTACGTGTGAGCTTTTCGTATCAAGCGAGCTCAAATGAAAGGTACTGGAAAAGGTGATTGATACGTGTTCAGTGGCTTCCTAATTAGCTCCTACAAAATTATGAAGGCGAGGCAGGCAGTATGAGAACAACAGAAGAAGCTTTCGGGGCTATTCAATGAAAAGCGTTGTTCTTGTCGGAGTTAAAGTCTAAGCGGAACATCATTCCGTTAAATGAAAGATATACGCTGTTTGAGTGTGCGAAGTGGAACGTCATTCCGCTAATGCGAAAAAATAAGAGAGAAACGAAACACAAATAGCTAAATAACGGAATGGGGTTCCGGAAGGGTAGTTAAAAAAGGCTATATGAAGGAAATAACGGAATGGGGTTCCGTTAAGAAGAGTGAAAGCGAATGTAGGGAGAGGTGTCTTCTCTGTACGTTACACATTGAAACAACTGTGTGCGCGCACGACTCTTGCTATCGCGTATGACGGATCATATCAAGTTTACCTTTTTCAGTGGCTTTATATCAGGATGAGTGGAAGGTTCCGTAAATTCAAAACATTTAATTTTTATCATTCTTGCAAGAAAATCGCCCATATAGCTTGAATGAACGTGTCTTTTTTTGTAGAATTTCAAAGAGTGTAAAGAAGTCCGAATACGAAGGAGCCTTAATGATGAGTAAAGTATTTGTATTTGATCACCCGTTGATCCAACATAAATTGACGTATATCCGCGATAAATCGACTGGTACGAAGGAATTTAGAGAGTTAGTTGATGAAGTATCTGGTTTGATGGCCTTTGAGATTACTCGTCATTTGCCGACACAAGAAGTGACAATCGAAACACCTGTAGGAAAAGCGACATCTAAAACGATTGCTGGGAAGAAGCTTGGTCTCGTACCTATTTTGCGAGCAGGTTTAGGTATGGTCGATGGAATTTTACGAATGATTCCTGCAGCAAAGGTGGGACATGTCGGCTTGTATCGTGATCCAGAAACATTAAAGCCGGTCGAATACTATGTGAAGTTACCGAATGATGTCAATGAGCGTGAGTTGATCGTCATTGATCCTATGCTAGCTACTGGAGGATCAGCGATCGATGCGATTACAAGTATTAAAAAGCGTGGTGCAACGTCGATTAAGCTTATGTGCTTAGTAGCGGCTCCTGAAGGGGTAGCGGCTGTACAGATGGCTCACCCTGATATTGATATTTACTTGGCGGCCATGGATGAGAAACTAAATGAAAAAGGCTACATCGTTCCAGGCTTAGGGGATGCAGGCGATCGCCTTTTTGGCACGAAATAAAAGGATTGAAAAATAAGGGGAAGAACAAAGGGTGCTGAAAAAGTCTAGTTTTTAACTTTGTCGATGTCCTCGGAGAAGCTCAACTATGATAAAAGGCATGGTTGGGCTTTTTGTATTGAAGTAGATTTTGTCCTCGGCGTGCGGGGTGGCTGTTAATCGTTCACGCGTTTCGCACCTGTATGTAGCGAAATGAAGGGAATTGTCATTCCGCTAAAGAGGATATTTGTTTGCAGAAGTGATTGAAAGGGAATCCTCATTCTGCTAATTAGGCAGAATAGATGAAAAAAGAGGCTGAAAAGGCAAATAGCGGAATGAGGATTACAAAACACGGTCAAATCGTGCTTATTAAGAAAATAGCGGAATGAGGATCCGTTCAATAATAGTAGGCGCGGGTCTACGATGAAATTCCATCATGTACATGCTCCCGTTACCCGCCTTTCTGGTGGTAGTAATACATAAAAATGGTTATCGTGCATCATACTATTTTTATCTCGAATTGGGTGGGGGAGTTTGATGTTGAAAAAATGCTTCGTTGCTTTCATAATAGCAACTTTATTATTTACGTTAAGCAGTGGGCAATCATTTGCCCTGAATCAATTACCTGAGCAAAAGAAGCAAAGCGAACGGGAAATTGTTGTCATTGTAACCGCTTCAGGTAATCTTGAAGAGATCGCCCAAGAGGTGATGACCCTTCTACCAGATAGTGAAATTCGAAAAATGTATCGCACGGTATTAAATGGCTTTTCATTAGAGCTTAAGGAAGGGGATCTTGATTTATTGGCGGGAATAGAGGCAATTGACCGTATTGATCGAGTCACAGAATATTCGGTTGATTTGGATGGAAGTGTGCCATTTATAGGTGGTAACGCGACTCGTGGCAAGATGGATAGGGACGGACAGCGTCTAACAGGAAAAGGAATTAAAGTAGCTGTTATCGATACAGGCGTTGATTATAATCACCCAGATTTAAAAGCGAACTTTCGTGGTGGCTACGATGTTGTTGATTATGATCATGATCCGATGGAAACAACGTCCAAACAGGGTCAGCCAACTCTACATGGAACACATGTAGCGGGTATCATTGCGGCTAATGGAAAGGTGAAGGGTGTAGCGCCAGAAGCAGAGATTTACGCTTATCGGGCATTAGGACCTGGTGGATCAGGTACGACAGAGCAAGTCATTGAAGCGATCGAAAAAGCGGTGGTAGATGAAGTTGATATTATTAATTTATCCTTAGGGAATACGGTGAATGGCCCAGACTGGCCGACGAGTGTTGCGCTCGATCAAGCGGTTGATGAGGGTATCGTCGCAGTGACATCAAATGGAAATAGCGGACCGAAGATGTGGACAGTAGGGTCGCCTGGTACGTCAACGAAAGCTATTTCTGTTGGGGCATCAGCGCCGCCTATTAAGACACCTTATTTAACGTATGTTGGCGAGGAAAAAGAGTTAACGGTCTATCCGATGGGAGGAGCCCTGCCGTGGGATTTAAGAAGAGATCGCGAACTTGTTTATTTGGATTATGGACTAGAAGACGATTGGAAAGAGACCGATGTGAAGGGGAAGGTTGTGCTTGTGAAAAGGGGGATGATCCCTTTTTCAGAGAAAGCGGATTATGCTGAGGAAGCAGGCGTTAAAGCGCTTATTATATACAATAACCTCTCAGGAGCTTTTGTTGGAATGGTTGAACCTTCGAAGAAAATTCCAGTTGTAAGCTTGACGAAGGAAGATGGCGAATGGCTTGTCGAAAAGATTAAAAAAGGGTCGAACTCCCCTCATTTACGGACAGTTTATCGTCATGAGGAGGACTTTATTGCGCCGTTTAGCTCAAGAGGCCCTGTCACCCAAACGTGGGAAGTAAAGCCTGATATTGTCGCGCCGGGAGTAGCGATTGATAGCACTGTTCCACAAGGGTACCTTGGCTTAAATGGCACGAGCATGTCTGCGCCACATGTTGCTGGAGCGGCAGCTTTAGTAAAACAAGCTCATCCTGATTGGACACCAGAGCAAATTAAAGCAGCATTAATGAATACAGCAAAGAGGCTTGAAAACGATGAGGGCGAGCTCTATTTACCCTACGAGCAAGGGGCAGGTAGGCTTCAAGTAGACAAAGCTCTTGAAGTGAAAACGTTAGCGTATCCAGCGACATTAACGTTTGGGAAATGGTCGAAGGATGATAACCGTGAAAAGAGAACGGTATCGTTCACAATTGAAAACCATGATCACTTAACGCGGACGTATCATGTGAAGCCACCATTTGATGCTCCGGATGGCTTGCAATGGAAGGTTCCTTTTTCGCTTGATTTGAAACCAGGCGAAAAGAAAGAGGTACAAGTAGAGCTCGATTTATTTCCTGCTGTGCTTGAGGAAGGGATTCATCATGGTCATATCGAGATTGAAGGAGGACGTGATGAAATTTCGATCCCTTACGTTTTCTTTATCGAGGAGCCCAATTATCCACGGGTGATGGCTTTTAACTTTGGCGTAGGTGATCACCCAGGAGATTATCGCTATGAGCTCTATTTGCCGGGGGGGGCAGAAGAAATGGGTATTGCTTTGTATGATCCCGATACATTTGAATTTATTCAGTTTCTTGATGTGAAATACAACATTGGGCGTGGAATGGTTAGTGGAACTTGGTCGAAGCCTAGTGTTGAGGACGGAACGTACAAGGCGCTTGTTTACGCACGAAAAGACGGCAAGGAAGACACAATTGAAACAGTGATTACAATTGGTGATATCATTAGACCGCATTCATAAGAGCCACTGAATAAATAAAATCAAGCTTTTCAAAATAGGTAGCGGTTTCTCTTATTGCATAAATTAAAGGTCGCCTTGTCAATACCCTTAAAACCATACTTTCTTAATACCTTCCCTTTCTGCGAGCTGGCCCCTCGTGGAAAGGGAAAAATATATTTTAGTGTATTGGCTATGATCCTTATGCATTCAACCACGCTTGTCGACTCTTCTTGTTGCTCTTATACAGTTTTCGGATTTTTTTGACAGTAATGTGAACAGATATGTTGTGAGTGTGTAAATCTGTGGGAATACGCATTGACACAAGGGGTATGCTATTGTACGATTACAAAGGGTATGAAGAAAAACTCTACATATTTATATGCTCAGCAAAAGAATGTTGAGGTGAAACGATGTCAAATGACAAAAATGGCAATCGAGTTTTGCGGACGATGGCACTTGTCTCGACGATTTCCTCCTATATCGTAGGTGGAACAGTTGGTGGTGTATTTATTGGTCTCTGGTTAGGGAACCAATTTGGAGCAAAGCCATTTTTCATCATCGCTTTTTTATTGCTGGGACTTGGTACAGGGTTTTACGGCGTATATAAAACCGTCGAGCCTTTTTTAGGGGAAGGTCAGAAGTGACAACGATTCAAAAAAAAATGAAAAATTATTGCTTAATCGTGTCAGGATTTGTGCTATTATGTATGATAGGTTATCTGACAAGTTCATTTCAGTCGCATTTCCTCGGCTTTATGATTGGGCTCCTCTTAGGCCTACTCAGTCTTTGGACAACCTATCGGAAATCCATTTTGATTGGGGAAGCTGCCTCAGGCATGAAAAACCATACAACATTATCCTATGTCGTAGCAGGGTTTGGTTTTGTTATTCGAATCGGAATCGCATTACTAGGAGTATGGCTTGCCATTACATATCCAGAGCAGCTAGATTTAATCTCAGTCATTGCAGGCTTTGCCCTGATGTATTTCATTATTATGGCAGATATGCTTATTGAATTCGCTAGAAAGAGGTGAGAATTGAATGGATCACATAGCACCTATGAGGGAATTTCTAGGGTTACAGTTTAATATGTCGACGGTATTAATGACGACCGTTACATGTGTAATCGTTTTCCTGATTTGTTTTATTGGAACACGTAATCTGTCGATGAGACCCTCAGGTATGCAAAACTTTCTTGAATGGGTTGTAGACTTTGTTCGAGGCATTATTAAGGCAAACATGCATTGGAATGTTGGCGGACAATTTACCGCGTTGGCCTTCACGCTTTTGTTTTATGTGTTTGTTGCGAATATGTTAGGGATTCCTTTTGAGATTTATAACCAACAGACTCACGAAGTATGGTGGAAATCACCAACGTCTGATGCAGCATTAACGATAACCCTTGCGGTGCTTGTTATTGTTATGACTCATTATTATGGAATTAAGATTAGAGGAACAAAGGAGTATTTTAAAGGGTATGTCAAACCAGTGCCTTTCCTATTACCGTTTAAAATTATTGAGGAATTTGCGAACGCGCTAACGCTTGGAATGCGTTTGTTTGGTAACGTTTATGCGAAGGAGATTTTAATGGTTCTATTAATTGGTCTAGGTACGACATGGGGCTTCTGGACCTTTGCCGCGTTTCTACCAACGATGGTGTGGCAGGCATTTGGAATGTTTATCGGGTCGTTGCAGGCGTTTATCTTTGCCATGCTTGCGATGGTTTATATGGCCCACAAAGTTGAAGATCATTAAACACTGCTCATTTCAATACATGAGCGTTTAAATAATTTAAAAAATAAACTTATCCTTAAGGAGGACTTATAATTATGACAGCATTAGCAATTGCAATTGTAGCAGGTTTAGCGGCGATCGGTGGAGCGTTCGCAGTAAGTATTATCGTAAAGGCAACGATCGAGGGAACAACTCGTCAACCAGAACTACGTGGTACATTACAAACTCTTATGTTCATCGGTGTACCTCTTGCTGAGGCGGTTCCGATCATTGCGATCGTTATCTCTTTCCTATTATTATTCATCTACTAATTCTTGAGCTTGCATAAGAAGCAAGCTTTATTATGGGAAATGGCGATAGTGTTCATTTAGAACCTTCGCCATTCCTTTTGTACGACTTACAAAGAAGCTAATGAATGAATTACTTATACATTGAATGGAAGTATTCTTCACATCCATGAAAGGAGTGAATCCAATTGACAATACCTTGGGGATCGATATTATACCAACTATTTGCGTTTCTAGCGTTACTATTTTTATTGAAGAAGTTTGCGTTAAAGCCTTTACTTGGTGTAATGGAAAAGCGTGAACAAATTGTAAATGATAATCTCGACTCAGCAGAGAAGACTCGTAAAGAAGCGGAAGAGCTCATTGCGAATCAAACGAAAGAGCTTGAGAAAGCAAAAGAAGAAGCACATGAAATTATTCAAAATGCGAAGAAGCTTAGTGAACAGCAAGGGCAAGATATTATTGCTCAAGCAAGAGAAAATGCCGAGCGTTTAAAGGATGCGGCTTTAGCTGAAATCCAACGTGAGAAAGAGCAGGCAGTTGCATCATTACGTGAAGAAGTAGCAGGTCTTTCTGTCTTAATTGCTCAGAAGGTCATTACGAAAGAATTGGATGCAAATGAGCAGGAGAAGCTGGTTTCAGAATATCTGAAAGAAGTAGGCGAGAAGCTATGAGCAATCTCACAGTAGCCAATCGTTATGCGGAAGCCCTTTTTAAAGTGGCTCAAGAAAAGAACGTACTAAACGAATTGAATGCCGAGCTTCAATTAGTGAAAGTCGTAATCGAATCAACTCCTGAATTTGTCCAGTTTGTTAGTCATCCGAAGGTAAAGACAGAAAAAAAGCAAGCATTTATTAAGGAAAGCTTCGGACAAGCGCTAAGTGAACCGAGCCTTCATCTGATTTACCTCTTAGTCGACCGTAAACGTACGGACATTCTCGTTCCATTAATTCAAACATTTAAGAAGCTTGCATTAGAAGCACAGGATAAAGCAGAAGCACTTGTCTATTCAGCTAAGCCTTTAGCGAAGGAAGACGAGCAGCAAATTGCCGAGCTTTTTGCAAAAAAAGCAGGGAAGAAACAACTTGAAGTGAAAAATGTGGTAGATCAAGAGCTAATCGGAGGTTTAAAGATCCGAATTGGCGATCGCATTTATGACGGTAGTGTAAAGGCGCAGCTTGACCGCATGCAGCGTCAACTAATTGCCGGAACACGCTAGTAGAAGATAGGGGTGAATGAAATGAGCATCAAACCAGAGGAAATTAGCTCTCTTATAAAACAGCAGATTGAACAGTTTCAGTCTGATGTTCAAGTACAAGATGTCGGTACAGTAATCCGTGTCGGTGACGGTATCGCACTTGCTCATGGTCTTGAAAATGCTATGGCTGGTGAGCTTCTTGAGTTCTCAAACGGGGTTATGGGGATGGCTCAGAACCTTGAGGAGAATAATATCGGGATTATTATCCTTGGGCCTTACACAGACATTCGTGAAGGTGATGAGGTCAAACGTACAGGACGTATTATGGAAGTGCCTGTTGGGGAAGAACTTCTTGGTCGTGTCGTGAATCCATTAGGTCAACCAGTTGATGGACTTGGGCCAATTGAAACGTCTAAGACTCGTCCGATTGAAAGTAAAGCACCTGGAGTTATGGACCGTAAATCAGTACATGAGCCACTTCAAACAGGTATTAAATCAATCGACTCAATGGTTCCGATCGGTCGTGGTCAACGTGAGTTAATTATCGGTGACCGTCAAACAGGTAAAACAGCGATTGCAATTGATACGATTATTAACCAGAAAAACGAAGATATGATTTGTATTTACGTTGCAATTGGTCAAAAGGAATCAACGGTAGCAGGTGTTGTTGAAACACTTCGTCAAAAGGGCGCACTAGATTACACAATCGTTGTATCTGCTGGTGCATCTGATCCAGCGCCGATGTTATACCTAGCACCTTATACAGGTGTTTCGATGGGTGAAGAATTCATGTATAACGGTAAGCATGTTCTTGTGATCTATGATGATTTAACAAAGCAAGCTTCTGCTTATCGTGAGCTTTCCCTATTGTTACGTCGTCCTCCAGGTCGTGAGGCATTCCCAGGGGATGTATTCTACTTACATTCACGTTTGCTAGAACGTGCAGCGAAGCTAAGTGATGCAAAGGGTGGTGGCTCAATCACAGCTCTTCCTTTCATTGAAACGCAAGCTGGTGACGTATCTGCATACATTCCGACAAACGTTATTTCAATTACTGACGGACAAATTTTCTTACAATCAGACTTATTCTATTCTGGGGTTCGTCCTGCGGTTAATGCCGGTTTATCGGTATCGCGTGTTGGGGGCTCTGCTCAAATTAAAGCGATGAAAAAGGTTGCAGGTACGCTACGTCTAGATTTAGCGGCGTATCGTGAACTAGAAGCATTTGCTCAATTCGGTTCAGATCTTGACAGTGCGACTCAAGCAAAGCTTAACCGTGGTCAACGTACAGTTGAAGTGTTAAAGCAAAATTTACATGAGCCACTTCCTGTTGAGAAGCAAGTAACGATTATTTATGCGCTTATTAACGGATTCCTAGATGATATTCCAGTAGAAGATGTTCTACGTTTTGAGTCAGAGCTATTTACATACTTTGACCATAACAAAAAAGAGCTCCTTGATAGCATTCGTACGACTGGAAATCTTCCTGAAGCTGGTGAGTTTAACGCAGCGATAGAGGAGTTTAAAAAGACATTTTCAGCGAGCAAGTAATCGAAACACTTGATTTTTCAAAAAGGTGGTGAGTGAAATGGCTTCAATGAGAGATATAAAAGGGCGTATTACGTCAACAAAAAAGACGAAGCAAATTACGAAGGCGATGCAGATGGTTTCAGCTGCGAAGCTAAACCGTGCCCAGCATAATGCTCAAGCGTTCCTACCATATACGGAAAAGATTCGTGAGGTTGTTGCGAGTATTGCTTCTTCCGAAACAGAGATATCTCATCCGATGCTTGAGGAGCGTCCTGTGAAGAAGACTGGCTATATTATTATTACGTCTGACCGTGGGTTAGCGGGTGGTTACAATGCTTCTTTAACACGTGCCCTTCTCCAAAAGATAAGTGAACGTCATAAATCACCTGATGAGTACGGTATTGTCGTAATGGGACGTATCGGTCGCGACTTATTCAAAAAGCGTAACTTACCGATTATTCAAGAGATTGTCGGTTTATCAGATCAGCCTGAGTTTAATGAAATTAAAAGCTTGGCGAAGACAACGGTCGACATGTTTGCTGATGGCTTGTTTGATGAGCTATACATTTGGTATAACCATTTTGTTAGCCCCATCACACAAGAAGTAACAGAAACGAAGCTGTTGCCATTAACGGATCTAGCTGAGGACAATCAATCAGGTAACGCGGCTTACGAATATGAGCCATCTGAGCAAGTCATTTTAGAGCAGCTATTGCCACAATATGCAGAAAGCCTCATTTTCGGTGCTTTGCTTGATGCCAAAGCGAGTGAATTTGGTGCCCGTATGACAGCAATGAGCTCTGCAACTGACAATGCAACGGCTCTCATCGATGATTTAACGTTAATCTATAACCGAGCACGCCAAGCAGCAATCACACAAGAGATCACCGAGATCGTCGGTGGAGCTGCCGCGTTAGAATAAAACCAAGCAATCAAAGAGAAACACAAGAACATAAGGATATCCGAAAAACATGGTGTAATAGCCATTAGAAGGGCTCCCTCTATCCGCAAAAAAAGCATAAAGGGATTGCACCAAAACAAACAAGAAACACAAGAACAAAAGGATATCAAAAACATGGTGTAATAGCCATTAGAAGGGCTCCCTCTATCCGCAAAAAGCATAAAGGGCATTGCACCAAAACAAACAAGAAACATAAGAACATAAGGATATCCGAAAAACATAGCGTAGTAGCTATTAGAAGGGATGGAAAAAACTATGAATAGTGGTCGCATTACTCAAGTAATGGGTCCGGTTGTCGACGTGAAATTTGACGACGGGCAGTTACCTGAAATATATAATGCTTTACGTGTTGAGCAAAAAGGTTCGGATATAAATGCGGTTGATGTAAGCGTAACGTTAGAAGTTGCGATTCATCTTGGTGATAATACCGTACGTACTGTTGCCATGGATTCAACAGACGGACTTGTTCGTGGTACAGCTGCAGTTGATACGGGCGCTCCGATTTCCGTACCAGTTGGTGAAGCGACATTAGGACGTGTATTTAATGTATTAGGTGAGGCGATTGATTTAGATGAGCCAATCGCTGCTGATGTAAAACGTGATCCGATTCACCGTGAAGCACCACAATTTGAGGAGTTATCGACAAAAACAGAAATTCTTGAAACAGGAATTAAAGTTGTTGATCTTCTTGCTCCATACATTAAAGGTGGTAAGATCGGTTTATTTGGAGGAGCCGGGGTTGGTAAGACGGTTTTAATCCAAGAGTTAATTAATAACATTGCCCAAGAGCACGGGGGGATTTCCGTATTCGCAGGTGTAGGGGAGCGTACTCGTGAAGGGAACGACCTTTACCATGAAATGACGGATTCTGGTGTTATTAATAAAACGGCGATGGTGTTCGGCCAAATGAATGAGCCACCAGGTGCACGTATGCGTGTTGCACTATCTGGTTTGACAATGGCTGAGCATTTCCGTGATCAAGATGGACAAGATGTATTATTGTTCGTTGATAACATTTTCCGTTTCACTCAAGCAGGTTCGGAAGTGTCGGCTCTTTTAGGTCGTATGCCTTCTGCCGTTGGTTACCAACCAACACTTGCAACGGAGATGGGTCAGCTTCAAGAGCGTATTACATCAACGAAAGTCGGTTCTGTTACATCGATCCAAGCCATTTATGTACCAGCCGATGACTATACAGATCCAGCTCCAGCGACGACGTTTGCTCACTTAGATGCAACGACAAACCTAGAGCGTAAATTATCAGAAATGGGTATTTACCCAGCCGTTGATCCATTAGCGTCTACATCACGTGCGCTTTCTCCTGAAATTGTTGGAGAAGAGCACTATGAGATAGCTCGTCAAGTGCAATCAACATTACAAAAGTATAAAGAATTACAAGATATCATTGCGATTCTCGGTATGGATGAGCTTTCTGAGGAAGATAAGCTTATTGTACACCGTGCACGTCGTGTTCAATTCTTCTTGTCGCAAAACTTCCACGTAGCCGAGCAGTTCACAGGACAGCAAGGTTCATACGTACCAGTTAAAGAAACGATCAAAGGCTTTAAAGAGATCATGTCTGGCAAGTATGATGATCTTCCAGAGGATGCATTCCGTCTTGTTGGTCGTATTGAGGAAGTTGTTGAAAAAGCGAAGGAAATGGCGTAACACTAAAAGAGGGGGCGTATGAGGCCGCTGAAAAAGTATGAATCATCTTTTTCAGAGCCCTTTGATGTACTCCGCTCAATGCTAGTAAGGAGGGTTCCACATGCAAATTAATGTTAGTGTTGTTACTCCTGATGGCAAAGTGTATGACGGAGATGTAGATATGGTAAGTGTTCGCACGATTGAAGGCGAGCTTGGCATTTTACCACGTCACATCCCGTTGGTTGCTCCATTAACAGTTGGAGCAGTGCGCTTGAAAAAAGGCACCACTGTAGAAAAAGTAGCTGTGAGTGGTGGATTTGTTGAAGTTCGCCCCGATCAGGTCACGATTTTGGCAGAGGCAGCTGAGTTGCCTTCAGGGATTGATGTTGATCGTGCACAGGAAGCTAAGAAGCGTGCCGAGCAACGGATTGAAACAAACAAAAAAGATGAAATTGATTTCAAACGTGCTGAGCTCGCCCTACGCCGAGCAAGTAACCGTTTGGATGTCGCTTCAAATAAGTAAGAATAAAGGCGCCGTGAGTGGCGCCTTTTTTTTGTTTGGAATCTGGATGTTTCTTTCTATCTGCTGAAACCTTCTCATTAATCTTCTGTAAATAAATTAATTTAAAATTTTGTAAAATGTGAATAGAATGTCAAGAAACCATACAAGTTTTATTTTTGTCTAATTAGATAAAAAGTCGCTTGAACCATTGATATGTAAGCGTTTTACCTGTGTGTAGCCAAGTTTAATTAGATTTATATACCTATAGATTTTTTTTTTTGTTTCCGTTAAGATGGAGAAGGTTGTGTCATGTTGACAAGTAACCTAAAATAAATGGGATAGAGATAAGATCAAAGAAAAGGGGTCGTTTCTATGCTTGAAGGATTTGGTCAACAAGCAATGTTAGCCATCGTCATTAATGTGTTCTTTATAGCCGTTACATGGTGGGCATTACAATCTTTTCGATTTGATTTGTTTGTCAAAGATCCCGAAGGACCAAGAGCGAAGGTTCTTATGATAATCGTCACGATTGCCATTGCTCAGTTAGTTAGTCAATTCTTTTTAGATTATATGTACTCTTCACAAATGCTCCGATACATATGGGAATAAGCAATTTGTCGAGAGATGACTACAACTTCCATGTATTGAACGCACTCTCCTGGTAAAAATGATACTAAATCATGTTTTCTTGGGGAGGAGAACAAATGGCTTTATGGCGACTAATAATTATAGCAGGTTTACTTTTATTTGCGGCAGGGTATGTTCATGTGTACGGTGCACAAGAGGATGTACTTGACTATCAAGAACCGTTAACTCAGTTTTATCAATTTGTACATGACGTCGATCTTGAGGTGGAAGAGTGGCACATTCGGGTGAGGGACCAACGATTGTTACCTTTTACATCAGAGGATGATTTTATGCATGACTTGGAACAATTATTTCAATCAAATAAAAATTGGGTTCGACAAGATCTTGATATGACAGGGACGGATTGGAGTGCTTTGTATACATATGAAGATGATAAACGACCTGTAAAGGAAGCTATCCGCATTAATATGCATCCTATATCGCCCGAAAGCAACGAACGTAATCGTATCATATCGTACCAAATACAAGCAAATGATCTGATTACTGAATATGATTTAAATGAAATAGTCGAGCAACGCATTACCGAATTGGGCTTAGATGAAGGGGAAGCCTATGTTCAATTGCGCGCAATTAAAGAAAAGGAACGAACGAACACAACGAATATACAAACACAAGCGTATGAATGGTTAGAACATTTAGATGCACAAGCAGTAGAAGAATTAGTTGAGGAACAGTTTATCTCTCTCTCTGCGTATCAGCCAGAATGGGGTTCTGGTCTTATGACAGGTAATGAGCACATGAATGTCCAAATCGCCCTTCGTGATGTAGAAGGAATGGGCGCTAGGACAAGAGTGACAATTGGCACGCCTATTATTACGACTGAATATTGATGATAGAGAAGAGACTATAATTTAGAGACGCGGAGGGGAATACGTTGGAAAAAATTATTGTCCGGGGTGGCAATGAGCTACGCGGTACAGTGAAGGTAGAGGGAGCGAAGAATGCTGTTTTACCAGTCATTGCTGCATCGATCTTAGCAGGCCGCGGCACGAGCCACATATATGATGCGCCAAAATTGGCAGATGTATATACGATGAAGGAAGTTTTAAGTAATTTAAATATAGATGTTCAATATAATAAAGGTGTGTTTTCCGTAAATGCCGAAAAAACATTAAAGACAGAGGCGCCTTTTGAATATGTTCGCAAAATGAGAGCATCTTTCCTAGTAATGGGACCGTTACTTGCACGAGTTGGGAAGGCGCGAATCGCCCTTCCAGGTGGTTGTGCAATTGGATCAAGACCGATTGATCAACATCTTAAAGGCTTTGAAGCAATGGGAGCAACAGTTGAAATCGGAAATGGCTTTATTGAAGCATCGATTGATAGAAGACTACAAGGTGCCAACATTTATTTAGATTTCCCAAGTGTCGGAGCAACTGAAAACATTATGATGGCTGCTGTATTAGCTAATGGTGTGACATTAATCGAAAATGCAGCAGAAGAGCCTGAAATTGTTTGCCTGGCGAACTACTTAAATGCAATGGGAGCAAAAGTTCGCGGAGCAGGTACAGGTGAAATCCGTATTGAAGGTGTCGATGAATTGGTTGCTTGCGAGCACACGGTGATTCCGGATCGTATTGAAGCAGGTACCTTTATGGTAGCAGCCGCCATTACAAGTGGAAATATCCTAATTGAAGGTGCTGTATCAGAGCATCTACGTCCACTAATTGCCAAGATGAAAGAAATGGGCGTTAAAATTACAGAAGAAGAAAAGGGCTTGCGAGTTGTTGGTCCAAAGAAACTAAAGCCAGTTGATATTAAAACAATGCCACATCCTGGATTTCCAACGGATATGCAAGCGCAAATGATGGCATTATTATTACAAGCGAACGGTACGGGCGTCATTACGGAAACCGTGTTTGAAAATCGCTTTATGCATGTCGAAGAATTCCGTCGGATGAATGCGAATATTAAGATTGAAGGTCGATCTGCGATTATGACAGGTCCAAGTAAGCTACAAGGTGCAGAGGTAGCCTCAACTGATTTACGTGCTGGAGCGGCACTTGTGTTAGCAGGACTCGTAGCTGACGGAGTGACACGTGTAACGGAGCTTAAACACATTGACCGTGGATATGTTGATTTAACTGATAAGCTTATTGCCCTTGGTGCTGATGTTGAACGTGTGACTGAAGTCGTAGAAACCGAAACGGAAGCTGTTGAAACGCCATCGTCCTTACAGTTAAATACAAACCTAGTTTAAATGAAATGGCTCCAACTAGCGGGGCCTTACATACAAAGAAGAGGGCACTGAAAAAGTTTTTTTACTTTATTGGTGTCCTTTTAATTTTCTAATAAATGATGCTTCTAATTAACGCTTCGTCCTCATATACTGTCCTAGAACAATTTCACATTGGGGGACTAAATATGAAACGAATTCTCATTGTAGCACTTATTCTCTGCACAGTTATCCTCGTCATACCAACGATGCTCGTTGTGGTTGTATCACCAACACCAGATGTCAATGTGATGCAATCAGCCCCTACAGACAAAGAAAGTGGATGGGATTATGACCCGTCAGAAGATGTTTCCATTGCCGTATTTCGCAGTCAGCAAGAAGTGATTGATACGTTACCACTCGAAATTTATGTAATGGGAGTTGTCGCTTCTGAAATGAATGCAACCTTTGAAATGGAGGCACTGAAGGCACAGGCTCTAACAGCTAGAACCTATATGGTCAGACATATGCTTGCACCTCAAGATGTTGATTTACCTGAAGGTGCTATGGTTACAGATACGATTATGCATCAAGTGTATAAAGATGAAGAGGAGCTTAGAGAAGCGTGGGGGAGTGAGTATGAACACTTCATGAAACGAATTGAAGAGGCGGTCCTCTCGACGCAAGGTCAGGTGCTTACGTATGATGACGAGCCAATTGATGCGATGTTCTTTTCGACTAGTAACGGCTATACGGAAAACTCAGAAGACTATTGGGAAAATGAGATCCCTTATTTAAGAAGCGTTGAAAGCCCTTGGGATCAACGTTCACCACGGTTTACAGCCGAAACGACTTTTACGGTGGAGGAATTTGAGCAGAGGTTAGGAGTTACGTTACCTGAAGATCAATCAGTTGGCGTTATATCCGAACGAACAAAAGGAAGTAGAGTGGCGAAAGTAAATATTAACGGTACTGAATTATCAGGCAGATACGTAAGAGAGGAGCTCGGACTCGATTCCTCTGATTTTCAATGGCGTCGCGAAGGAAACCACATCGTCGTACAAACACGCGGTTGGGGACACGGTGTCGGGATGAGCCAGTATGGTGCTGACGGCATGGCAAAGGAAGGAAGCGATTATGAGGAGATCGTCAATCATTATTATCAAGGCGTAACGATTGAAATGGTTGATCCGTATGTTCAAGAGCTAACGGCAAAGGCGGAATAAGAGAGACCTTATGATGAGACGATTGAAGAAGGATAGAACGAGGCCACTGAAAAAGTAAAATCGACTTTTTCAGTGCCTTTGTACAAAATAGCAATGGCTTTACACGATGCGCGCCTGATACGAGAAGACCAAACCGTATCAGGTTTCTTAAAATGGGAAACGGTTACGCATACCCCTCCCTACCGGTTTGTCCTTCTTTTTTGGACAAACCTTTTTTCATATCAAAGCAAAAAGTAATCAAAATGAGATGTATAATTCTATGTAAACTCTCAAATACTAAGCACAAAAAATATTTTTTCGAAAAATATGTATAGAAATCCTTCATTCTGATCACAATGGTTGCTGAGGTGATGAGAAATGAGAGAAGATAACAATCGATCTTCTAATAATGAGGAAACAAAAATGAATATTCGAAGTATTTTACGTAAACGTTGGGTTATTCCTGCACTTTATTTAGCTGCTGCTGCTCTAGTATTAAGCGCTGTATTTATGCTACAAAATAATGATGATACAGTCGCACCTGAAACCGGAATGGATGCTGATGGCGTAAGTCAAAATGAGAATCCATATGGTGAAGAAGCCCTTCCGGTTACATCGATGTCAGAGCGCGTACAGATGCCATTTGAAAATGAACATGAAATGAACATTGTCGGTTACTTCTATGACGTTCATGCGACGGCTGAGGAGCAACAAGAAGCACTTGTCTATTATAATAATGAGTACTATCCAAATAAAGGAATGGATTTTGCTCATGTTGATGGCGAGAGCTTCGATGTCATTGCCGCTTTATCAGGTACGGTTGTTCGTGCTGAAAAAGATGAACTACTTGGCTACATTGTCGAAATCTCACATGAGGATGATGTTGTGACACATTACCACAGTCTAGAGAATATAGACGTCGAGCAAGGTGATACAGTCGAGCAGGGAGATGTGTTAGGAACAGCTGGTCGAAATGTGTATAACAAAGACGCTGGTATCCATGTACACTTTGAAATTCGTCAAGATCAAATGGCGATTAATCCGAACAATGTGTTTGATCAACCAATTGATGCCATTGAGGATATTGCGAAGGAACAAGAGGAAGATGAAAAAGAAGCAGAAGAAGAAGAACAGGATCCAGCGGAAGATGATCAAGATGAATCAGATTCAAATGATGAATCAGCTGAATCTCATGAGCTTCATTCTTAATACAACGTGTAAAGTGTGATAAAAGGGACATGATTCCTTTTGTCACACTTTTTTGTGGTGTTGGAATACCAAACGGAACGTCATTCCGCTAATGGGGCGAAACACGCCGTTTCAGCATGCGAAGTGGAACGCTATTCCGCTATTATGCCAAAAGAAGAGCTAAGCGCCGCACAAACGATCAAATAGCGTAATGAGGTTCAGGAAAGGCCTTCAAAAAAGGCTCTATGGGTGAAATAGAGGAATGAGGTTCCGTTAAGACTTATCATTTGAGTACATAAGTGCGAGCGCGCTGGTTCCCACTAGCAACTGCTAGTATTTGTTTGTCTACTAGCTTATGCAAAATGATTCGTGCATATCGATCACTGATATGAAGGTGCTGAGCAACTTCTAGAGGAGTAAGAGGACGAAGGATGCGTTGAGAAAAACGGACAACTTCAGATTCAAGCCGAGATAATTGTGGGGAAACATCAATTGAAGTGAACTTACCGATAAAAGCAAGGATCAGTTGTTGACAGCGTTGAGGTTCATCCGTAATGGAAAGGTAAGCGATGGGTAAAAGTGTCCAGCCATCGAGAGCTAATAATGAATGGCGCCAGCACAGATCTTTAAAACGTCTTACATCGAGGTCTCTTGCGTGGGGACCATATCCTTGAATTTCAATCGCTCCTTTCGCTTGATGACTAGGTCTGTACGCGAGATCAAGGTAACGGTACCCATTGTTGAAATCCCGCACCTCCCATTCAGGATATAGATGATTAAAGTTTCCAAAAGTAGGGAACCAAATGTCTTGAAGAAATCTAATCGTACCATGGCCTAGTCCTTTAATGAGGAATTCTCGTCTTCTGTGATTGTTCTCTTCGGCTATTTGATTTTCGAGCCACGTGTGTAAAGCTTGATCAAAATTTGACAAGGGAAGCACATCCTTTTAGTGGAGTAAAATCGTGGATAGGTCAATATGGAGAAAGAACATATAAAATTATAGTAACGCATGTCCTCTCTTTTCACAACGGTCTAGAGTGGATGTAATGATGAAACGGAACGTCATTCCGTTAATGGGGCGAAACACGCCGTTTCAGCATGCGAAGTGGAACGCCATTCCGCTATTATGCCAAAAGAAGTGCCAAGCGACGCACAAACGGTCAAATAGCGGAATGAGGTTCAGGAAAACTCCTCGAAAAAGGCTCTATGAGTGAAATAGCGGAATGAGGTTCCAGACTATCTGGAAAGTTGCTATCCCTTGATGGTTAGCCTTAGACAACCCCCCTATTAGAAAACTCGCGCCTGTCCTTATAATAAGGTGGTATATCTCCTTTACCTCGCTAATAAACTGTACCAATCACCAAGATTGAATTAGGGAGGCGAGTCGTGTGCACGATTACATCAAAGAGCGAACCATCAAGATAGGTAGGTATGTGGTCGAGTCCAAAAAGACAGTTCGAACAATCGCAAAAGAATTTGGAGTCTCGAAAAGTACCGTACACAAAGACCTCACAGAGCGTTTACCAGAAATCAACCCAGAACTAGCTAATGAAGTGAAGGAAATTTTGGAGTATCACAAGTCTATTCGCCACCTGCGAGGCGGAGAGGCGACGAAAGTGAAGTATCGAAAGTCCGAAAAAGACAATCAACCATCTGCTGTACAAACTCCTAACTAATTTTTGAAAAAATTCCACCCGTTTCGACATTTATATGATAAAATTAACAATTAGGTACATCGTATTAGTAAACATACGATTTCTATGTTCGGAATAGGGAGGAACGAAAATAATGTTTGGTCGAGATATTGGGATAGACTTAGGTACAGCAAATGTGTTAATACACGTGAAAGGAAATGGAATTGTTTTAAATGAACCATCAGTTGTAGCAGTTGATACGACAACGAAACGAGTTCTTGCAGTTGGTGAAGAGGCTTTCCGTATGGTTGGACGTACACCAGGAAATATTGTGGCACTTCGCCCAATGAAAGATGGGGTCATAGCTAACTTTGAAATGACAGAATCAATGCTTAAGCATTTTCTAGCTAAGATTAACGTCAAGAGCTTCTTTTCAAAACCACGCATTTTAATTTGCTGCCCAACCAATATTACATCAGTTGAACAGAAAGCAATCCGAGAAGCAGCTGAGAAGAGCGGCGGGAAAAACGTGTATTTAGAAGAAGAGCCTAAGGTCGCAGCGATTGGCGCAGGGATGGATATTTTTCAGCCAAGTGGAAATATGGTTGTAGATATAGGCGGTGGAACAACGGATGTCGCAGTTCTATCAATGGGAGATATCGTCACCGCCTCTTCTATCAAAATCGCAGGTGATCGATTTGATATGGATATTCTTGCGTTCATTAAGAAGAAATACAAACTACTTATTGGTGAACGTACAGCTGAAAATATCAAAGTACAAGTGGCTACTGTATTTCCAGGTGCACGACAGGAAGAAATTGATATACGTGGACGCGATATGGTTAGTGGACTTCCGCGCACAATTACGATAAACTCAAATGAGATAGAGGGAGCGTTGCGTGAATCTGTTTATTATATTGTACAAGCTTCTAAGCAAGTACTTGAGCAAACGCCACCAGAGCTTTCGGCGGATATCATTGATCGTGGTGTTATCTTAACAGGTGGAGGAGCTTTATTGCACGGAATGGACCAACTTCTATCAGATCAGTTAAAAGTACCTGTTCTCGTTGCTGATGAACCTATGCATTGTGTAGCGAAAGGGACTGGAATGATCTTAGAAAATTTAGATCGTATGTCAACAAAAAAAATTCAGATTTAATACATACATTTATAAGAAAGAATGGGGGAGAATGTCAATGCTTCGCGGACTATATGGAGCGGCTGCTGGAATGGTGGCTCAACAAAATCGACAAGAAATGTTGTCAAATAATTTGGCAAATGCAAATACACCAGGCTTTAAAGCAGATCAGGCATCATTACGCTCATTTCCTAATATGCTCTTACATGCAGTCGATACTCAAGCGATGCCGGGCAGACGCTCATATCCGATCGGGGAGCTAACGACAGGCGTGTATCTCCAAGAACGAATGCCTAATTTTAAGCAAGGTGATTTAGTCGAGTCAGGGAACGCGACGGATATCGCGTTATTACAAGGTGTTCTACCTGAGAATGAAGATGGACGTGAAATGTCTTTATTTTATACGATTGAACATAATGAGGATGAGATTCGATATAGTCGCAACGGTCATTTTACAGTTGATGGCGAAGGCTTTCTCACAACAGCGCAAGGTCGTTATGTTCTTGATGTCGATGGTGAACGAATTCAAGTGGATAACGAGAACTTTATTGTGACACCAAATGGAATCGTCACAAATGAAGCCGGAGATCAGGTTGGACAGATTAATGTCGTTGTAGCAGAGGACCCGATGCTTTTAGTGAAGGAAGGCGATGGACTACTACGCTTTACAGAAGAGGGAGAGCTTCCTTCTGTTGTAGGCGATGATGAGATAGCGTATCAGCTGCAGCAAGGCTTTACGGAACGCTCGAATGTCGATGCAGGACAAACGATGACGGAAATGATGACAGCTTATCGTGCATTTGAAGCGAATCAACGTGTCTTGCAGGCTTACGACCAAAGCCTAGAAAAGGCAGTGAATGAAGTTGGACGGATTGGATAAGGGGGTTAGAGGATGAATACATCAATGATTGCAGGCGCTGTGACGATGGGACAATTACAGAAAAAAATTGATACGATCTCCAATAACGTGGCGAATGTGAATACAAATGGATTTAAACGTCGAGAAGCAACCTTTTCTGATTTACTTTTCCAACAAGTGTACAATCAGACAAACCTTCAAATGGAGGAAGGACGTCTAACTCCTGATGGAATTAGAGTTGGATCAGGTGCACGATTGGCACAAACAGCTCTACGCTTAGAGCAAGGATCACTACTCACAACAGAGCGCGAGCTTGATTTTGCTTTGACAGAGCGCGATGTCTTTTTTCAAATTGAAGCGGTTGTCGGCGGAGAGGTGACAGAGCAGCTTACTCGTGATGGAGCTTTTTACTTAACGGAAAATGTCGATAATCCCGGTGAATGGTCGATTGTCACATCTGATGGAAGCTTTGTTCTTAGTGCAACAGGGGAACGGATGAATGTTCCTGAGAACTTCCAATCTCTTGAACTAGCGGGTAACGGAATGCTTGTCGCAACATTAGAGGATGGTGCTCAGCAAGATGTCGGCCAAATTGGACTTACTCGTGTGTTAAAGCCACAACTCCTAACTGCGACTGGTGATAATCGTTACGCTGTTCCGAATTTGGGTGAGTTAGGATTTGATGAGGCTGACGTGATTGAAGCAGCCGCTATCACACCACAACTCGTTCAGCAAGGGGTATTGGAAGGTTCAAATGTGGATTTGTCTAATGAGATGAATGAACTCATTCAAGCACAGCGTCATTTTCAATTTAACGGACAGTCGATTTCAATTGCAGATGATATGGCTGGTCTAATAAACGGAATCCGAAGATAAGCGTGATTTAGATTTGGGGAGTATACGATGACTGAAAAGAAGGCAACTAAAAACGTGAAAGAAGCGAATAAGGAAGAGCCGATCGTTCAACAGGAACCTGTTGAACAGAATACAAGCTCTCAAGCGATCGATGAGTCAGCACAACAGGTCGAAACAAATGATGATGAACACTCAAAACAGAGATATCGTCGTAAACGCCTGCGCTTGCGGATGATCCCAATTTGGCTACGAATTTTTCTTTCGATCGTGCTCATTGGTGGTAGCTTTCTCGTTGGACTGATGGTTGGCTTTGGTATTGTCGGAGACGGGGACAACCCAGCTGAAATTTTAAAGCCAGATTTATGGTATTATCTAATGGACATGATCCGAGGAAGGTAGCTTCCTCGGCTTTTTCTGTTTCTCATAGACCTGAATGATTCGCATTGGAAATGAAAATTATGGTATAATATGAAAAAAACATCTTGGAAAGGGATGAGGTTATTGCTTACAGTTGAAGAAATTAAAGAAATCATTCCACATCGTTATCCTTTTTTATTAATTGATCGTATTGTTGAATTAGAAGAGGGACAGAAGGCTGTAGGAATTAAAAATGTAACGGCAAATGAGGAGTTTTTTAATGGACATTTTCCAGAATACCCTGTTATGCCAGGAGTGCTTATTGTAGAAGCTCTTGCTCAAGTTGGGGCAGTTGCTATTTTGAAGGTCGAAGCCAATAGAGGGAAATTAGCGATGTTTGCCGGGATTGATAAGTGTCGCTTTAAGAAACAAGTGAAGCCGGGAGATCAACTAAGACTAGAGGTTGAAATTACTCGTATGAAGGGCCCAATCGGAAAAGGACATGCAGTGGCTTCAGTAGATGGTGAAGTGGCAGCGGAGCTTGATATGACCTTTGCTATTCAATAGCCGGAAAAGTACGATTCATTTCACGTCATGATGAAGGAGAGGCCCACTCATGAATCAAGCTTTTACTCGTTTTGTCGAAAATGATAAGAATATAGAAACGCTCGTTCATTGTATGAATGATGGTGTACTGTTAATCGATAATCATATGCGCATTATCGCTGTGAATCCAGCGTTTGAGCAAATGACTCATTTTTCCTGCAATGACGTTTTAAATCAGCCTATTCGTGACGTTTTGATTGATGATGGACAAACAGTAGAACGCCTATTTCAGTCGGTCATGACTGGAGAAGGTTGGTCAGGTGACATTAGATTTTTGCGACACGAAGGAGAATCTTTTTGGTCGGCGTTGTCGATTACGAAGGTCGAGCAGCAGTCAGGAATTTGTTATTATATTGGTATAATGCGCGATATTTCAGAGAAGAAAGCGAAAGAAGAGAAGCTTACCTATTTGTCAAACTATGATCAGTTAACGAAGTTACCTAACCGTCATATGTTGATGGTGCTTGCGGAAAGTGCGATCAGGCAAGAAGAACATGAATCCGGTCGATTAGACATCCTTTTCTTTGACTTAGATCGTTTTGAAAAGATCAACAAAAATTATGGCTATGAAATGGGTGATCAGCTTATCTTGCAAGTAGCGCAACGCTTACGCCATATTGTGGGTGAGAGCATTGTGAGTCGTGTGAGCGGTGATGAATTTATCATATTATTAAAGAACTATACTCATACTAAAACACTAGAGATGATTGAACAGATCTTCCGTGCCTTCGAAAGGCCTTTTGCCATCGGTAATCATTCCTTTATCGTGACGATTAGTATGGGGGTCAGCTCGTTTCCTGAGAATGGAGGAGACGTGACGACTTTATTGCAAAATGCCGATAGTGCTCTATTCCATGCAAAAATGGAAGGGCGCAATCATTATGTTTATTATAGAACGACAATGAATGATCGTGTCGGACAGGAGCTTGCTCTTGAACAGGGATTATTTGAAGCGTTGAAAAGCGATGAACTCGAGGTCTTTTACCAGCTTCAGGTTGATGTAGAAACATCAGAGCCATATGGAGTCGAAGCGCTCGTTCGCTGGAATCATCCTACACACGGAGTGATGGCTCCGGGTGTATTTCTACCGATTGCGGAAGAGATGGGGATTCTTGCTCATATTGATGAATGGGTCTTAAATCAAGCTTGTAGTCAAGGGAAGAAATGGCATGACGCAGGCCGCGAGCTTGTTGTGTCTGTGAATGTGTCAAAAGCCTTTTTTAAACAGCCTGACTTTATCAAACGAGTCGAGAAGGCACTAATGCTTTCCAATTTAGAGCCTGATTATTTGTGCTTAGAAATAACGGAAAATACGGCTGCTCTACAAGTTGACGATATTCGTGAGAAGTTAAGGGTTTTAAAGGGAGTGGGTATTCACGTTTCATTAGATGACTTTGGAACTGGCTACTCCTCCTTGAGTCAGCTAAGCCTATTCCCGATTGATACGTTGAAAATCGACCAATCCTTTGTACGTGGTGAACCATCGCAAACGAAAAATGCGATTGTCAGGTTGATCATCGGTATGGCCAAAACATTGGGTGTTAGTGTGATATGCGAAGGGGTTGAAACGGAGGAGCAGCTTCAATTATTAAAGGACGAAGGGTGTAAGCACGCCCAAGGCTATTATTTCAGTAAGCCTGTCCCGTCCGCTCAATGTGAGGCATTAATGAGAGTATAGGGAAATGAAAGAGCGACTATGATGAGCCACTGAATAAGGACACACTCCTTTTCAGTGGCTTTGATTTGACTTTTTTGCGCGCTTGATAAGACAAACCCATTCGTATCAAGGGGTTTCACACATTATTTAAAGAACAGCGAGAAGTTAAAAATCAAACGATTTCAGCATCCTTGCGCACCGATTTTCTGATGGTGAGAATTCATATTAATTTGTACAAATATGAATATAGTGGATAATGCAGGTGAATACTACAACACAGCTAGACAATTTCCAACATGGAGGTATCACAATATGATGAAAAAATGGTTAAAATCAATCACAATTGCTGTTTTGACAGTGGGGTTAATTACAGCATGTGCACCAGCTGAAGAAGAACCAGCGCCAGAAGATCCAATTATGGAAGATGGTAATGGTATTGATGATCCAGCTCAAACGCCAGATGAAGAGTCGCCGATGGATGAGCCACTCGAAACAGATCCAGATGCAGATATGGATGATCCTGAGGAACAAATCGACGTTGATTTAGAAGACGATGAGACTGGTGATGAATTAGCAGAGGACGAGGACAATTAAGGAAGAAGGGGAACTCCGATAAGCGGGGTTCCCTTTTTCATGTGGTGAGAGAAGGGGGTGTCGAATTGTGTCGTATGAGCGCTTACTCGATTAAATGAAGTGCTCTGAAACGTAATTTTTGCATTTCAACCAAAAAAGAGGGTGCTTTCACTACCGGAACAAGTATGCCCTTCACATTAAACCTTCGTTAGAAATGAAGGGAATCTTCTTGACGTTAATAGGACGAGAAATTACAATCAAAGTAGCATTAAAACTGACTGGTCAGTCGGGGTGTTTGTGAAAGAAAAAAGAGGAGTGGAGAAGTGTGACGATGAAATCATTACGAGCATGGACAGTAGGCTTTTTTGTACTGTTTCTTGCAGCTTGCGGATCAGATGTAGAGACAGAAGCTGAGCCAGAGGAAACAGCAGTAGCGGTAGAGGAAGTGATACAGGGGGACATTGTCGGCGAGAACCGTTTTATCGGACAAGTTCAAGCTGGTGGTCAACAGGTCGTGATGCCTAAGGTGGCAGGTGAAGTAGTTGAAGTGCTTGTCGAAAAAGGGGATCAAGTTGAAGAGGGCGATGTGCTAGCCCGCTTGGACGATCGCGACTTACGATTACAGCTTGAAGCTGATGAGGCGCAATTAGAGCAGGCGCGTAGTGGGCTTCGCCGAGCAGAAAATGGTAAGACACAGGCAGAGGCCAATGTGAGCCAAGCACAATCACAGCTTCGTCAAGCAGAGCAAGGATTAAAGGATGCTAATAAGGCGAAAAATGATCAAGAGCATGCGTTAGAAGAACAAATTGCTGAAACGGAGCGGATGGTTGATCAGCTGCGAGAATCATTAGAAGAGGGGGGCGCAACCGAAGAGCAGGTGGAGCAAGCGGAGCAGCTTCTGCAAGGGTTGCTTGCCTCACAATCGGGTGGAAATGCGCAAATGAGTGCAGAGCAAAGTATAGCATCGATTGAAGCATCTGTTGATCAGGCCGAAACGGGTGTTGATATGGCGCGCTCATCTGTCACAGAAGCCGATCTAGCTGTAGATGAGGCTAAACGCATGGTCGAGCAAGCCGAGCAAGCTGTGGAACGGTCGCAGGAGCGATTAGATGATGCGATTATTCGTGCAACGGCAGACGGAGAGGTGTTGGCGGTTGAAGCGAGTGAGGGTGATATCGTCTCCCCACAAGCACCGTTTGCTCAGCTGATCTCACTTGATTCGGTTATCGTTACGTTAAATGTCACAGCCGATCAGCTCAGCTACTTCTCACTTGAGCAGGAGTTAGAGGTGGAGATTAGTAGCGTCAGTGATATGCAAACAGGTGAGGTCACGTTCATTGCTCCATCTGTTAATGATTCACGTCTCTTTCCAATTGAAATAGAGCTTACAAATACAGAAGCCGATATCCGCCAAGGAATGGTCGCTTCAGTCTTTGTTGAGGAAGTGTTGGTTGAGGATGAGCAAATTGTTCCAACAGAGGCGATTCTAGAAAGTCAAGGACGGGCATTTGTCTTCGTTGTAGAAGAAGGTACAGCACGCGAAGTAGAAGTAGAGGTCATTCGCTTTGATAGTGAGCAATCGGCGATTAGTGGAGAAATCGAAGTAGGAGATCAAGTCGTGGTAAAAGGTCAGCATCTCATTGACGATGGCGACTTCGTTCGTATCGTCGAGGAGGTGTAAGTATGAGGTTAGTTGAAACGTCAGTCAAACGTCCTGTCGGGGTGATTATGCTCGTCTTAGCGGCACTCGTCCTCGGTGGGATCTCATTGAAAAATTTATCGATTGATTTATTCCCGAATATCGATGTACCTGTTGCGGTCATTGCTACCTCCTATCAAGGTGCAGCTCCACAGGAAATGGAGCAGCTCGTAACGAGGCCGGTCGAATCGGCAGTTGGCTCTATTGAAGGGGTACAAGCGATTGAATCGATGTCACAAGCAGGATCATCACTAGTGATTCTACAGTTTGACTGGGGACGAAACATTGATGAATCGATGAACGCCATTAGAGAGCGGGTCGACCAGGTCGTTGGCGTTTTGCCAGAGGATGCTGGACGTCCATCGATCCTACGCTTTGATCCTCAGCAGCTTCCAGTTATGTGGGTCGGGGTGTCTGGTGCTTCACCGGACATTTTACAGCAGCTCGCTGAAAGTGATATTCAACCAGCATTTGAGCGAGTGGACGGTGTCGCATCGGTTTCAATTGAAGGTGGATTAACGCGAGAGATTCAAGTGCAAATGGATCAAGCACGGCTCGCTTCCTATGGTTTAAATGGTACACAAATTGTCCAAGCAATATCCACAGAAAATCAATCGGTTTCGGCTGGGACACTAGCGAGGGGAACGCAAGATTTACAGCTACGAATCAATGGTGATTTCACAACTGTTGAAGATATAGGAGATACGCCAGTTATGCTTCCATCTGGCGGAACGATTACAGTGAATGATGTCGCAAATGTGACAGATACATTCCGTACACCTGATCTACGCTCGGAGGTTAATGGCTCCGAAGCGGTCGTATTATCGATTATGAAGCAGTCGGATGGAAATACGGTTGAAGTAGCTGACAACATGTACCGCGCAATTGAGCAAGTACAAGATGAATTAGCGGACAGCGAATTTTCAGTTGATGTGATTATTGATACGTCGGACTTTATTCGCCAATCGATTTCAAGCGTTGTGAACAATATGCTCATCGGTGCGGTACTATCGATTATTGTGTTACTCGTATTTTTACGCAGTATCCGAACGACGCTCGTTATCGGAATTTCGATTCCAATTGCGATCATTTCGACGTTTACGCTCATGTATTTTACTGGAGAAACGTTAAATGTCCTTTCGATGGGTGGACTCGCACTCGGGCTCGGAATGATGGTCGACAGCTCGATTGTCATATTGGAAAATATCTTTAGTAAACGCCAGCAAGGCTATTCGATGAAAGAAGCAGCAAAGGAAGGTGGATCAGAGCTAGCATCAGCTGTGCTCGCATCGACATTAACGAGCGTGGTTGTATTCTTACCCATTGTCTTCGTTGAAGGGTTAGCATCTGAAATTTTCAGACCGCTCGCTTATACAGTCGCCTTTGCCTTGTTCGCCTCGCTCGTCGTCTCGTTAACACTTATTCCCATGCTGTCATCGAAGCTGCTATCAAAAGTGAAGGTCGATGAGCCTGAGGAGAAGAAAGGCTTTGATCGCTGGTTTGAAAAAGGGACCAATGTGTACGAGCGTGTCTTAAATTGGGCACTCGTTAAGCGTAAGACGACGGTCTTGCTAACCGGATTAGCGATTGTGGCAAGCTTGGCGTTAACACCGTTTATCGGGATGTCCTTTATCCCTGAAGCTGACCAAGGACAAGTGCAAATGAATGTTGTGACGCAGACAGGGACAAGGCTTGCGGAGCTTGATGAAATAGCAGAACGCGTCAATGAAACGCTTCAGCCATATGAGGAGATCATTGATACAAGCTATGCGATGATTGGCGGTAGCTCACAAGGTATGGGTGGTGGCTCAAGTGAAATTGAGTTTATTATTCAACTTGTTCAGCCGTCAGATCGAAGCATGACGACCGAGGAATTCGTTCAATCGCTTAGTGATGAAATGGACGACCTACCAGGTGCCGAAACGACAATTGCCACTGTTGACGCTGGACTCGGAGGCGGTTCACCGATTCAAATTGATATTAGTGGACCCGACTTGGACGTTCTCGAAGATTTAGCCCAGCAGGTCATGTGGATGATTGAAGATAATGAAGGTATTACGAATGTAGATAGTACGGTTAATGAAGGAAGCCCAGAGCTACAAATTGTCGTTGATCGTGATATGGCGGCACAATACGGATTAACGCAGCAGCAAGTCATGAATGAAATCATGCTCGGCTATAATGGCCAGGTGGCGACACGTTATCGTGAAGCGGGGAATGAATTTGATGTGCGTGTCATTTTACCAGAGGAGTCACGGCAAACGATTCAAGATGTCGAAACGTTGATGATCCATAATCAGCAAGGTGCGGAAATTCCGCTATCAAATATTGCTGAATTACGTCAGATTCAAGGGCCAACCGAAATAAACCGCAGCAATCAGCAGCGAGAGGTGAGAGTGACGAGTGACATCGTCGGTGTAGACCTTGGAACGGCAACAACACAAATCGAACGACAATTAGAACGAATGAACCAGCCAGATGGCTACACGATGTCGATTGGTGGACAGTCACAAGAGATGATCGATGCCTTTGAGCAGCTCATCCTAGCATTCTTACTCTCGATTTTCCTCGTGTATATGGTAATGGCGATCCAATTTGAATCATTCCTGTTCCCTTTTATCATCATGTTCTCTCTACCAACGATGCTTGTCGGAGTTCTCGGAGGGTTATTCATTACGAATGAGCCGTTAAGTGTACCAGCCTTTGTCGGGGTCATTATGCTCGCTGGAATTGTCGTCAACAACGCGATTGTACTTGTGAGCTACATTAATATTTTGCGGGAAAAAGGATTCGACCGTCACGAAGCGATTATTGAATCCGGTAGGTCGCGTTTGCGTCCGATCTTCATGACGACGTTAACGACCGCTCTAGCGATGGTGCCACTTGCACTGGGACTTGGTCAAGGTGCTGAAGCACAAACACCAATGGCTGTTGTCATTATTTTCGGTTTAATGGCATCGACGATTTTCACGCTTATTTTAATTCCGGTCATGTACATTTTCTTTGATAATCTATCAAAACGAATGGGTTCATTCTCCTTCAGACGTAAGCGAAAGCAGGAGGTTGATCCAGTTGAAGAATAAAGAAACAAAGCGGGAGCAAATATTGAAGGCAGCCTTTCATGTCTTCTTAAGAGATGGCTATGAGCGAGCGACGATGCAGGAAGTGGCCGAAGTGGCCGGTGTAGGTAAAGGAACAACCTACGAGTATTTCTCAAGCAAGGAGGCACTCCTCTTTGAAGTCGTGCAGAAAGGGTTTGGTTATTTTCTTGAACAGCTGCTTGATGCGATTGAGCAGCCAGGAACCGTCCGAGAAAAAATCGAGCGCCTGTTTCTATGCAACTTGAACTTCTTTCAGCAGGAAGTGAAATTTCGCGATTTCATATTAAATGATTTTGGCAAAATGCCTGATGAATTACATAAATGGCTATTGGAAAAGCATGGGATGTTTATCGGGGAGCTTGCGAAGGTTATACGTGAAGGCCAGCAGTCTGGCGAGGTGGGTCCTGTTCATCCAGAGATAGTAGCAAGTACGCTCATTCATAGCTTAAAAATGATTTATTTCTATCCAGAGACAAAAAAGGAAACACGTCAAGAAATTGTCCGAACACAAGTCGAGTACTTGTTTCAAGGGCTAGCAAAACGAGATGAATGACGAGGATCTTCATCCTAGTTAGCAGGAGGTGTCCAAAGGTTAATAGGCCTTTGGACATCTTTTTTTGTGGGATTGATCTTTTCTACGACAAGTACCCGACTAGCACACGTTAAAAAAATTCTACTATGCAACTAGTTACACGTCTTGTATACTAGTGATAAAGTCACATTATGTAAGCTTATACCTAAAGATGTTGAATTTAGAAGAAATTAATCGATATTGGGTATAAGCTTTTAAAATAGATGGACTTTACAACTTATGGGAATATTTCATTAGATTAGGAGGGCTCGTTATTAAAACTGGAAGTAAAAAACTCAAAATGAATTTACAATTAAAGGTAACGGTATTGCTTGTAGTGCTTATTTTTATCATTACGAGCATTAGTACGACGGTGACAGGTTTTGCGCATGCGCATATTGCCAATCCAACAATGGTAACGGTTGTGACGTCCCTTTTCACTGTTCTTGTTGGTGCGGTTGGCTGTGTACTAATTATCCATTTTCTCATTAAGAAGCCGCTTGCCAAATTAACAGAAATCGCACAGGCCTTTAAAAGGAATGACTATGAAAAACGAGTGAACATTGGAACGGGCGATGAATTCCAACAGCTCGGGATGGTTTTCAATGAGACCGCAGAGCAAATGGAGTTTCTCATAGAGGAGTTAGGCTCATCAAGTGATCAGCTTTCGAAGCAATCCAATGGGATGAGACATGCTCTATTAGAAACACAGCAATCATCCGAACAAATTGCAACGACAACAGAGCATTTCTCACAAACGACGGAAACGATGGTGAAGGATATCCAAGTTGTCGTAGAGGAAACGAATAAGACTGCAAAGGAAATGAAGAGCTTTTCAAGTCGTGTCGATCAAGTCGATGATTCCGCAACTGATGTGCTTTCACTTATTAAGGAAGGACAGAAGGCGGTTAAGTCCTCGATGGAAAAGACGACACTTACACAGACAAAATTTACAGATACTGCAAAGAGTGTGAAACGATTAAGTGATAAGTCGCGTGAAATTAATGAAATCATTGAGCTGATTACGTCGATTTCTGAGCAAACGAACTTACTAGCATTAAATGCCTCGATTGAAGCAGCGCGTGCAGGAGAGCATGGGAAAGGCTTTGCGGTGGTTGCAGATGAGGTTCGTAACTTGGCGACACAGTCTCAAGCATCAATTGGACAAATTCACCTTCATATTACAGCCATCCAGCAAGAAGTGGAGAATATGGTTCGTGATATTCATGAAAATGAAGCCGACATGAATGGCATTGTTGAGAAAATGCAAGGAACGACACAAGTTATGACATCAATTGATGATGCAACCGATGATATTAAAGAGCAAACGGCTGCAATGAAGAAGATGATGGCAGAGCTTGTTTCCCGAGGAGAGCGAGTGAATGAACTTATGCTCGGTACAGTGGAGCTTGTTGATGAAGCACAGTCAGGTACGGAGGAAATCGCCGCAACGACAGAAGAGCAGCTTTCAACGGCGACTCAACTAACAGAAATGGGTCAGACATTAGAGGAAATGTCGGTCTTATTAGACAAAACGGTGAGGAAGTTATCAACAAAACCCTAAAAAGTTATCCACAAAAACAGAACGCGTCGTTATCAAGTTTGTTTGATAGAAACGATTGTTTTTGTGGATTTCTCATAGAAATCGGTGGATAATGTGCATAACACTGTGGATAACGATGGCTTTATTCATTATCCACGGTTAACTAGTTCACCAATTGTGCATAAACTGTTCACAAATGAAACTTAAGTTCGGAGGCCACTGAAAAAGTTTGGTTTTAACTTTTTCAGTGGCTTTGAAGTAATGTGCGTAGCCGTTGCCCGATTTTGAAAGCCTTGCAATGAGTGGGTTTCTCATAGCAAGGCGCGCAACGAGCGGAGCCATTACTCTTCCTTGAGTTACTAGAAAGGACTTTTTCAGTGACCTCTAAGTTCGCCCTTTTTCATCGCTTCCTGGAGCTTGGCTTTTGCCTTTTTACGCCAAGTTGCTACAGTATTAGTTGAAACCTTTTGCTCGTGGGCAATTTGTGCGGGCTTTTTGTCATGAATAACCGTGTCGTACAGCCATTGTGCTTCTCGATCAGTTAAAAATTTGCGATAGTCATCAAGGTTGTGGTCAAGCCACTCAGCGATCAGGCAGCCTTCATCCTCCATATAATCAAACACGATATCCATTCCGTAAATATGGTGGTCGCTATAGCGACCTTCCTTACGTAGAAAATCTAGCAAACAACCGCGCACTTTGAACAAAGCAATTGTTGAAAAGCTCCCTTTTTCCTGATCGAATTGCTCATACGCCTTCCAAAGTCCAATTAGCCCAACTTGATAGAATTCCTCACGATTACGATAGATGTTCAGCTTTTTGATTTGTCCTCTAATGAGAGGCTCGTACTGCTTGGCAACTTCAGCAAATGTCCTATTTTCAATCATATTACTAATCCTTCTAGAAACGCGCTTCATCTATATTCCCGGTATGTTTACAGTACGGAAAAAAGGGGATTATCGCACCTAAACAAATGATTCCTTTCGAATGAAGCACGTACTCGAAATCGCCCGTTTCGTCTAGAGGAAACGGAATAATTGAGAGAAGGTATTAGTAAGAAAATGGCAAAAACATACTTTTTTTCGCGAAGGTTCGATGAAACATGATACAATAAGACACGATTCAAATCGGATACATAATTGGAGTGAACAAGATGAATAAGATTCAAATGGCAGTTGTGCTCATGCTGCTCGTGCTAGTCGGCTGTCAGCAAGCAACAGAGCCACCAGCCGTAGAAGAGCCTGTAACACCACCGGAGGAAACGGAGGTTGAACAAGAGGAAGAGCCAGAACCACCGCCACCGGTTGAGGAGGAAACGACGATTTCGATCGGGGCTGTCGGTGATGTTCTCTTACATGAACGTCTATATGAAACAGCGGAGGTAGAGGATGGCTATGACTTCATGCCAATGCTTGAACCTGTCAAACATTTGATGGAGGCACCTGATTTTATGATGGCTAACCAAGAGTCGCTACCTGGGGGAGAAGAGCTAGGGCTATCAACATATCCAACGTTCAACAGCCCACAAGAAATTGCTCGTGACTTACAGTTGGCTGGTGTTGATATGGTGTCTGTTGCCAATAATCATACGTTAGATCGTGGGCTTGATTTAGTATACAATTCGATCGATTATTATGAAGAAATTGGTCTTGGCTATGTCGGTGCGTATCGTGATCAGGACGATCGCGATACAGATCGTATTGTCGATGTCGATGGTATTACTCTCGGCATTCTTGCTTATACGTACGGAACGAACGGCATTCCTGTACCTGAAGGCCATGACTATGTTGTTGCTTTAATTGACGATGAGCAAATGGAGCAAGATGTTGCAGCCTTGCGTGATGAGGTCGATATTTTGATTGTTCATATGCATTGGGGAGCTGAATACATTTTGGAACCAAATGAAGATCAGCTTCAACAGGCGAACCTCCTTGCCGAAGCTGGTGTTGACATTATTTTTGGTCACCACCCGCACGTTTTGCAGCCGATTGAAGTAATCGAGCAAGAGGATGGCCATGAAACGACGGTGTTCTATTCATTAGGGAACTTCCTATCAGGACAGAACTTTGATTATACGGACATTGGTGGGATTGCAACCATCGATGTGACAAAGGTAACGCTTGATGACGAGCTCGTTTCCCTGGAGGTCCATTCACCTCACATTGAACCGACGGTCGTGACGAGAGAAGAAGGTTCATTTCGCGTTCGAGAGCTAAGTGAAGTCGGAGCATCGCCGATAAACGGCAGTACGCATGACGAAATGAGCGAGCATGTGATTCAATATATCGAGTAAAAATGAGCCTAGAGCGGAGAATCAACAAGTGTAGTGAAAAAAGTTCGTTTTAACTTTTTCTCCGCACTTGGAAAACTCTTCTCTAGGCTTTTAATAGTCATGAGTTACAAGTGTCGATAAAAAAAGATGCCTATTCCTCTAGAATAAGCATCTTTCCAATGTCATACTATTCATTATCGAATAAATATATCTATTTACATCTCCAACTGCCGACTGCGTAGCATGCGGCGTTCCTTTTCGAGCTTGCTGATGTAGCATAAATGTATAATCATTAGAGCAAGACATGCACCGAGCGAATTAATTAAGACATCGAGTACACTTGCCGTTCGATCTGGCAGAAAGCTTTGGTGGACCTCATCAATCACGCCATAGCCACTCGCTAGAATCCATGCGCCATAATAACGTATTTTTCGTCGACGGATACGATCTAATGCCAGGAAGAAGAAGATAGCCAACAACCCAAATGAGGCTAAATGAACCCCTTTGCGAAAGAAATAATTCATAATTTCAGGATCAATAAAGACGATAAAATCAAAAAACGATTCCGTCGATTCCCCCGTTAGCCCAGGACGACGGGTAGCCATGGCAATGACGAGACACCAGCTAATAGCAATGATCCACCATTTATTTAGCTTCTTCATCACGATCCCCCTGCTCTCTTTTATAACGCTCAATCATTTTTCGTGTTGTTGGAATCATTTGTTCAGGAAGCTCATCAAACGAAAAATAACGCACGTCATGGCTTTCGTGATCAATCAAAATATCGCCACTCACCTCTTTTGTCACAAATGAAACAATCACGTTATATACTTCATCTCCATTAGGATATTGAAAATAAAATTCCTTACCAGAAAAGACATCAAAGAGCTCCATCCCATGAACCGTAAGCCCGGTTTCTTCCTTTAGTTCACGCCTGGCTGCCTTTTCAATCGATTCACCTAATTCCATAAATCCTCCAGGCAAGCCCCACGTATTCGTATCCGTTCGATGCTGTAGCAAAACACGTCCCTCATCATCGATTACAATCATCGAAGCGGCTGTTAAGATTAACGGCTGAGAACCGGCAATCGAACGAATATGTTGTATGTAATCCATGTCCCCACACTCCCTCTTGTCTCTAATTATACATTTTATTACCAAGTTAACCATAAGAAATATTTTACAATAAGGAGAACCCTAGCGAATAAGAGGACATTATGTGGCTAGATATGTAGTAAGGTAGGTAATGAATCAAGTGAAATTTCGTACGACTGGCGCCGCTTCTTTCCATCAGATACAGCAATTCTTTTTAGCCATGAGCGAACGAGGTGCTTACTAGTTATTTGTAAAAAATGCTGCGCCTCCTCATTCGTCAGTCGACCATCAATGAGGCAAACATAATCACGAAGAGTATGGAAGTGGGCACTTTGTGAAAACTCACCACAGGAAGCACAAAGCCATTTTCCACGAGTGCGGATGAGAGGAAGGTGATCACATGATGGGCAATGAGTACCGCGTTGTAAAGCAGCTGGAGCAATACCCCAATCGGAAAGGAGAGAGTAAGCAGCAGCCTCGTGCCTTTGTAACAGAAGAGTGGTTAGTTGACGGAGGTTTTTATTAGTATAAGAAGTTTGCTGGTAGATTCGTTCATAACGTTGAATCATTTGTGGGAGGAATGACTTATGAATGACATAGTGAGAGAGTGATTCGTGGCCTTTTTTTGTTTGGATTTGAGAATGAGGGGAGCTAATAACCACGAGTGGAAGGATCGGAGTAGCCGGAAAACGGTTGGAGGAGAGCCATCGTTGTAGCTGTGTGGCCTGCCGTTCATTTTGCAAAATCGGATCGGGAAACGTTTCAACTTCGTCTTCGAAGGTGCGAATGAGCTGGTGGAAGTCACGATCAAAATAGAGCTGACCGGCGATATTCTTCACCTCCACGACAACGATGAAGCACGAGCACACAATAAGCAGATCAAACTGGGCGAAATAGTCCCCGACCGCAAGCCGGACGTCATGAAAGAGGTCATACCGCTTCGGATCTAAGAAGCTCAGCTCATACTCTAGCGACCTCTCGCCCTTATAACCCGCCACCGCCACTGCTCACGAATCATCGACTGCCGCTCATGACTAGGAGGAAGCCGTCGTCTTAATGCATCCAGCTGAAAAAGGATCGGAGGCACACGCAAAGGTTTTACAATCATTGAATCACTCCTTTCATATTGGTACTATTCGCCCCCAATGGGGATGCCTCCTGCTTGTGATGTAGGTTTTTTGAGAGAATGTGCTTAGGTTTTTTCATGAGAGAAGAGGAAAATGATTGTGAAAACGCTCTCATTTTGATTCGGAGTGTGCAAATCGACTGCGAGAATGCACAAAAACTGTTTGAAAACGCTCACAAAAGTAGTGTAAGCGCTCACATGAGCAAATGCGACAACTTTCGCAATACTCCCAACGTCCTTGTACCGCTTTGCTGCGTATGACATCGGTGTAGGTTGGCTACACTGATGCTAGAACAGAGAAAGGAGCTGAGATCGATGTGGAAAGCGATCGGAGCGGGAGCTGTGTGTGTCCTCCTGTTATTTATAGGTGCTGGCTACTTAGGTTATCAATCGTACGATGAGAAGAACAGCTCGTACACCGTTCAGCATCATCCAAAAAAGGGCGAGAGCCAGCTGTTGAATAAAGAGATAACGGAGAAGACTTGGCGTGAGAAGGCTGTAACGGCGAGAGCAGTGCCATCTGAAGAACAGGCAGTTGTCGCAACGGCTCAAGGAGAGACGATCGAATCATTAGTCGCTCGTTTAACAATAACAGAGCTGATGGAGATATATGAAATTGCCGAAGAAGGAATCAATGATAAGTCTATCCAACGCATTCAAGAAAAGCTAGAGGATCGATTCACACAAGAGGAAATAGATGTCCTTATCTCATTTGGTTTTGCTGAAGTGGAGCATATGATTCAATAACAGAAGAAAGGCTCCCTGGAATGGGAAGCCTCTTCTATTAATCCGCAAGTTCAATTCGGCAAAACGTCTTCAACGGATCTCCATTCTTCACATAAACAAGTTCATCCTTACGATGAAACTCACCATTCTTCGCCATCCACGGCTCAACGCAAACAAATCCCTTCCCTTCCTCAGTCCATAGCACGACATATGGGAAATCCTCGCCATAGCTAATACGTACCTTCGTCCCTAGTTCAGGCAATGCAAAGACGACGTGAGGTTTCTCCGCATCAATGAGAGCGATCGCCTCCTTCTTCCCATTTAAATCAACGATCCCATCAAATGGCTTCAAGTCATGATCGTTGTAATCAAGCATAATCGTCGCATCACTTTCGACGACAACTCCTTTCTCCTCTGTACGGAAATACGGATGGAAGCCAGGATACATCGGCATCGGCTCCCGAGATAAATTCGTGTACGTCTGCTCAATGACAAAGCCACCCTCTTTCAGGTGATACGTAAACTCTAGCTCGAAATCAAATGGAAATCCATCCTTCGTCTCATCTGTGCTCGTTAAGCGAATCGTGAGCTGATCCTCATCCTGTGTTACAACCTCCCATGGTAAATTGCGTGCAAAGCCATGGTTGTTCAACGTATATGTCTTTCCTTCCCACTCATATTGCTTATTCTCAAGCTGCCCGCTAATCGGAAAAAGAATCGGTATCCCACCACGTACATTAGCCTCTTTATCGTATAATGTATCCTCATTCAAATAGAGCAAATCATGCCCTCCAAGCTGCAAGTGCGTTACGATCCCACCACGTTCAGGAATCACCTCAGCAGATGCCGTTCCATTTTTCAATGTATAGGTTTTCATTTGTTCATACCTCCAATGAATGAAATGTCTATCTTACTATCATAATCTTCTGACAAAAAAAGTCTAGTATAGAGTGTTCAAAATGTTCACATCGTACTGCGTCTTGTGGTCAAAGAATCCCATTAGGGTTGATGCCATGATCATGAGAAGGCTAATGATTTGTTTCGAAGAAGTGGTTTAGTAAATTTAATGAAGTGAGACTATTCCAATCTAAAGTCTTACTTTTTTAATAAAAGTGACCAAATATAGTTAAAAAATGACTATTAAATGTGTAATCTTTTGTCATTCAATAGTATAATTGGAAGAGTAACATTTGAGGATACTAAATTAGTTAGATATTTACTTTTTTAGTATGGTTGAAATAAATTAGGAGGAGTTCAAATGCGTATGAAAAAAACCTTAGCAATGTTATTAATTTGGACATGGGTATTTTCGTTTTATCAGGTGTCATTATCGAATGTGGCCGTAGCAGAAGAGGAGGAAGTTGGGCTTAATTTTTCTTATGAAGCAGGAATAGATTATTTGACTCTCCATTTTGAACCACTTTATACATTAGATAATAATCATACACTTTCTTTAATAATAAATGGTGAAAAATGGGAGACTTGGTCAGAGAATCCTGAGACATATGAGGTTTTAGGGCTCGAGTCTGATACCGCATATGAGTTAGAAGTACGAGAGCTTGATGGTGAAGGTAACATTGTGTCCACGACGGGGGAGGCAACCACAACCACTTTAATGGAACAGGTACATATTGAAGATCAGAGCTTATTACTAGCAATTCAAGATGAGAATGAAATAGAGAATGATTACGTTCTTGAACGAATGTATGCTTATGCGCAATATCAATATGATCGTGCGGCTCTCATTGTGTGGAGTTATCCCGATGACCTGTTCGATGTGGACTATTATGAAATATATCTCGATGGGGAACTTTTTACGAGTGTCGAAGCAGACCCTTCACGAGAGTGTTGCTATTATTATTATTTTGTTGAAGACCTTGAACCAGAGACTAGCTATGAAATCGAGATTGCCGCTTTTTTTGACGGAGAACGACGTATGGGCGATGCTATTTTTACGATTGCGACGGTAGCAGAACCGACTGGGGATCCAGTATCATTTGCTGATGATTCACTAGAGCAAATGATTCGTGACCAACTTCATTTACATTATCGTGACGTGTACCCACCCGATATGGAGGTCATTTATAGCATTCTTATTGATGCTACCGTGACAAGTATAGAGGGGCTACAATTTGCGATAAATCTAAATAATGTGTACATCGATGGCAATGAAACACTTGATTTAGATTGGTTTAGTGATTTTCAATTTTTAACGCAGGTATCAATCAATAATCGTCATTTAACTAGTGTTGATTATGATGCGCTAAAATCGATATCGAATTTACGGCAATTATCATTAACGAATGTCGGGCTGCAAGATGTATCTCAGCTAGAACAGTTCTCAGAATATTTAAGCCATTTAACAATTGATGATAATGCAATCGAAGACCTTTCAATACTCGCTTATTTTGAAGAGTTGAGGGAACTCTCAATTTCGAGGAACCTTGTCGTAAATATTGATTTTTTACTTGAATTAGAAGAGTTGTATAGCGTAAATGTTAGTGGGAATCCGCTTTCTAATTCGGCCACGACGGTGCTTGCCGAATTAGAAAGTCGTGGTGTGAACGTGATAAAAGATCCACCCTTTGCTCCAGCTATTGAACCGACGGAAGTCACAGAAACAACGGCAACATTTGACCTAACCCCATGGAACGAAGACGGTTTAGCTGCTAACTATATGATCTATGTCAATAACGAGCTCGTTGCGACGCTTGATGGCTCTGAAACATCCTATACAATCACAGGCTTACAAGGTGGCCGAGAATATATGATTTCTATTGAACGGATAACAATCGACGGTGATCGTTATCAAGATCAAATTGAGGTGTTTACACCTATAGTCGCATACCCTCCAGAAGGTGATAACAAAGACTTAGATGAAGGATCATCAGATCGAGCTAACCCTCCTATATCGGATCCTGATAAAGAGCTACCAGAACCGAAGCCAGAACCAAAGCCAGAACCAAAGCCAGGTCATGAGGAAGAGGAATCTTCTGATGGTTCAAAAGGATATGAAGAAGTTGGTAGTCTACCAGCGACAGCAACTAACTTCTACAATTTCTTAATTATCGGTATTCTCATACTTGTCAGTGGATTTATTCTGACACATCGAATGCATATAAGTACGAAAGAATAGTTGTGTGAACGCCAACGTAAGCGGAAATTTGCTTGCGCTGGCGTTTTTGCTGATGAATCTTATATTTGTGATAATGAGATAATTAATTGGTCTTTGGTGTGAGAGCATATTCTGTCAAAATCTATAGTTAACATATGAAATATCGCATATATCTGATTGTTCGGTCTCTACTTTTAAAGATACCCACCTATCACTAATCTCTTTCCTCCTCACTCCCCCTCAATCAACTCATACGCTCATTATTTCGCTATCGCGACTCTCCCTAACAAAATAGTCAAAAAAGCCTACAATCGCCTCCTAGAAGCTTCTAAACGCAAGGTTCAATATATCGAATCAGTCGAATGACTCAATAACGAACACCAAAAACTATATTAGGGTATTATAGACTATATAACGAACGCTTGGAAATAAGCCATCACATCACAATAATAGACTTATAGACACGCGACTTTAGACTCATTTTTAACTGAAAAATAAACCTTAATAACCGAAAAACCGAGTTTCTTCTATTATAATAGTGTTTATGTAATCGTTTTCAACAATAAAAATAATGATGGAAAGAATTGAAAGATAACTATAAAATGAAATTATTAGACTTATATACTAGTAGTGTACAAGGAGGAAAATACTAGAATGAATAAGACATTGAAACGAGTTGTCATTTCTTCCGCATTTGCGACTGGACTTTTGATCACCACGCCACAGGTTGCAGATGCTGCTTTAGGTGATCAGACGCTACGTAAAGGTATGACCGATCCGGACGTCAAGGACTTACAGGATGCGTTGAAGAAGAAAGGGTTCTTCAACTACGACCAGTCTACCGGCTACTACGGCACGATTACAAATGAAGCGGTACGCAAATTCCAGAAGGAGCATAACCTTCAAGTGGATGGTATTGCGGGTCCGCAAACGTTAAACAAGCTACTAGAATTAATGGACGGGGAAGTAGCACCACCAACGTCATCGAACACAAATACACAATCATCAAGTCCAACGCAATCAGCATCGTCATCACTTGCGAATTATTCATCGCTCATCCGCCAAGGGCAAAGCGGGAAGCATGTCGAGCAGCTACAGAAGATTCTAAAGGAGCAAGGTTATTTTCGCACAGATGTAACAGGATACTTTGGGCGTGTGACAGAGGCAGCGGTAAGAGATTTTCAGCGTGATATGAATATTAAGGTTGATGGGATCGTTGGACCACAAACGATTGGAAAGCTATTAAATGAGAACAAAACAGAAGTGAAGGAGCCTGAATACAAGCCGTCACTACCTCAAGAAACGTCAAAGCTCGACACATCGAAAGTTTACCGTGTCGGAAGCACAGGACAAGCTGTCACAGAGCTACAATCGCAGCTTCGCTCAGTAGGAGTTTTCAACCAAGATCCAACAGGCTATTATGGTGAAATCACTGCAACGTCAGTACGTAGCTTCCAGCGTCTACACAATTTGAAGGTCGACGGAATCGCCGGTCCACAAACGTTATCGAAGCTAAAGGAAGTCTCGACGAATAAGAACAATAATTCTAATTCGAATGCGTCTAATGGGAACAACTCATCATCGAATTCCTCAGCTTTTGTCACGAATGTTGTCGCAGATGCAGCGACTTTAATTGGGGTTCCATACGTTTGGGGCGGAACAACAACGAATGGCTTTGATTGCAGTGGATTCGTTCAATATGTATTCAACAAGCAAGGTGTATCGATTCCAAGAACGGTAGCTTTGCAATGGAATGCCGGTAAGTCTGTTTCAGAACCAGCTGTTGGTGATATCGTATTCTTCGATACAACAGGTGGCCCATCTCATAACGGAATCTATATTGGAAACAATCAGTTCGTACATAGTGGATCATCGACAGGTGTCACGATTGCGAATTTAAACAATAGCTATTGGAGTCAGCGTTACCTTGGAGCGAAACGCCTCCACTAAGATACGTTGGAAGACATTGAAAAGAACCTGTTTTCAATGTCTTTTTTTGAAAGAAATCCCCTTTTAGAAAGGATTGGACCTGTTGCAGCAGCTCCGTGCAACGTAAATAGGAAAGGTCACAGGAGAAGCGGAACCTTAATCCGTTAAGTGGGTGAAATAGGCCGATTATACGTACGAAGTGGAACGTCATTCCGCTAATACGACAAAAGAAGCGCAAAATGAAGCGCACATGGTCAAATAGCGGAATGAGGTTCCGGAAGAGCCGGAAAACAAGTCCTATTGAAGGGAATAGCGGAATGACGTTCCATCAAATAAGATGAAATCCTATGCTTCACTTCAGGGTGAGTACAACGTGATGCTACCGACTCAGATTGGAGGAGCTATCAGTCATCTAGGCCGAAGCGTATCTCCAGAACACGAGCAACCCCGAGCATGATTGCAGCACGATCTCTAACGAATACATGAAAAGGACGAGGAGCCATTCCCACTGGACACTTTGTCCGCAAGCTTTCTCCTCACATAACTGATGCAGATCCCTGCACTATGCTGTTCCTCCCTCTTTCGACAAATCGAGCGCTCTCCACACACAATCTCCCTTATCTTAAACAATACTAAAAACGTCATTCCCATTATGAAACTTAATTATAGGAAGAAACTAGGTCTAAATCGAACGAAAACCGTTCAAATGTATGAAGTCTCATTCATAACAACTATGATGTAAGCGCTAAGCAAATAGCATCCAGCTTTCGACATTAATGACGAAAAAAGAACACCAGCTTCACAATAAGCCAGTGCTCTCTTCACAACCCTTAATCCAGTTCCAAATGCTCTCGTAGTTCACCACTAACACGTGCTACTTCTTCATCAGGGACTTGGAAATAATAAATGCCATCAATCGTCGTACCACTACCTGAAATTTGCATCTGCTCGACTGTGTGCCTAGCATCACGATAGTTCGATTGAACCTTCCACATTTCATCTAACGACAAATCGGTGCGCACTGAACCACCGACCACATTCAGGATTTCGCCAACTCTTGTAATCGAGCCAATATGTGCTGCTTCTTGAATCATAGACTCGACAATTTGACGCTGGCGATCATTTCGGCCGAAATCGCCACGGGGATCTTCATATCTCATTCGTGAGTACGCCAATGCTTGTTCACCATCGAGGTAGATTTCACCTTCATTGAACGTATGTCCACTTTGCGTGAAAGAGAAATCATTATCGACCGTTACCCCACCAACAGCATCGACTAAACCTTTGAATCCTTCCATATTAATGCTCACATAATGATCAACTGGAATGTCCAAGAAGTTCTCCACTGTGTCCATCGACATTTCGACACCACCGTAGGAATAGGCATGGTTAATCTTCTCAATCGTGCCACGTCCGATAATTTCGGTACGTGTATCACGCGGGATGCTTACCATCTTAATTGATCGCTGATTCGGATTGACGGTCATGACGATAATCGTATCAGAACGCCCGGCATGTGTCTCACCGCGCGAATCGACACCAGTGATTAAAAACGACAAAGGCTCCTGATTCTCAATATCGACAGCATTCTCTCTTCGTTCTGTCGTCCGTTCAATCGGTTGATGAATTTCACTCGCTGTGTCACTCACTGATTTGTACAAATAGAAGCCATAAGCCACAACTGCTAAAAATAATACGCCAAATATGATCCCAATAGAAATCAATATTTTCTTCTTTGTCATTCGTTTAAACGCCCTTCTCTAGTGTATTAGACTCATTTTCCAAAAAAAGTAGCTAGATTACTCATTCATTATAAATTATAGTAATAATAAGATTCAACAAAATTTTCATGAACAGAAATTGACAATCTATGATATAATCCTCATAGCAATTGTGACTAATCGTAGGAGGTTTCAAATTCGAAATGGAAGAAACAATTAGTTTAAAGGATATTATGCTAACGATCAAAAAGCATTTGCGTCTGATCATCCTGATTCCGATCGTCGCTGTCGTCGTTAGCGCTTTAGCAAGCTACTTACTATTAACCCCTATCTTTCAAAGCTCTACACAAATTCTCGTGAACCAAACGAACGGTGATCAACAAATAAGTCAAAATGAAATCCGGACAAATATTGAAATTATTAACACATATACAGAAATTATTCGGGAGCCGATTATTTTAGATAAAGTGATTGAAGAAGCAAGCTTAACAGAATCGGTCAGTCAATTAAGAGGTATGATTAGTGTAAACCCGCAAAACAATTCTCAAATCGTGCGGATTTCAGTTGAGCATGAACAACCAGTACAAGCCGCCCTTATTGCCAATACGGTAGCGGAAGTGTTTCAGCGTGAAATTATTGAAATTATGAATGTCGATAATGTTCATATTCTTTCCCATGCTGAAGTCGGTGATTCACCATCACCTGTCGCACCGAATCCAACGTTAAATATGGCGATTGCCTTTGTCGTAGGCTTAATGGCAGCGGTCGGTGTAGCCTTCTTACTAGAATATTTAGATACGACTGTCAAAACGGAAAAAGACGTTGAAGACTTGACCGAGCTTCCGATTCTCGGAATTGTTTCAAATATGGATAACATGATGTCGAAAAAAAGTAAGATCAATTAGTCGATAAAGGAGAACGATCAAGTGGCACGTACGAATAGACCGAACAAAGTGAACAATGAACGGAATTTAATCGCAGATACGGATAAGCGCTCACCAGTTGCTGAGCAATACCGAACGATTCGCACGAACATTGAATTCTCTGCGGTGGATGAAGAGCTGAGAACGATTGCAGTCACATCATCAGGGCCTGGAGAAGGAAAGTCAACAACAACAGCTAACTTAGCCATCGTCATGGCTCAAAATGGTAGTAGAGTGTTACTAATCGACGCTGACTTACGTAAGCCGACGATGCACTATACGTTCAAGACGATTAATAGTCGAGGTCTGACGAATGTGTTGACGAAGCAGGACGAGCTAGACGAAGCCTGTCAGCAGACGAAGATTGAGAATTTAACGATTCTCACGTCAGGGCCGATTCCGCCGAACCCATCAGAATTGTTAAATTCGAAAATGATGGAAATTACGCTACGCCAAGCAACTGAAATGTTTGATGTCGTGCTCTTAGATACACCACCTGTTATGGCTGTTGCTGATCCGCAAATTATTGCAAGTAAAGTGAACGGAACGATTATTGTCACATCTAGCGGAAAGACAGATAAGGAACAATTAACAAGGACGAAAGACCTGTTAATGAAGGCGAAGGCAAGGCTTTTAGGCGTTGTTCTGAACAACAAAGAAGTGAACGAAGGACAATATTACTATTACGCCAACCAATAATTTGATAGTGGCGCATTCTATGTTACGATTAATTTGTTTTTTACAAAATGTTTAAGAGAAATTAAAAAAATTGAGAGAAAGAAGGTGTTAAGATGATTGATATTCACTGTCATATATTGCCTGGGGTTGATGACGGCGCAAAGACGATCGCTGAAAGCATCGAACTAGCGAAGCAGGCTCAACAAGAAGGAATCACGACCATTGTGGCAACTCCGCATCATCATCACCCTTCCTTCTCAAATGCTGGGCATTCGGTAATAGAAGCGGTTGAAGAGTTGAATGAGGCTCTGAAGGAACATGATATTCCAGTCAATATCCTTCCAGCACAAGAAATCCGTATCCATGGAGAGATGATCGGTCATTTTGAGACAGGTGATCTATTAACCTATGGTGGACATCAGCAGTATCTTCTAGTTGAATTTCCGTCGAGTCAAGTACCACGTTATACAAAACAATTATTCTATGAATTGCGAATGCAAGAATATATTCCAATTATTGCTCATCCCGAGCGTAACAAAGTGTTTATCGAAAAGCCTGACATGCTCTATGAATTTGTGAAGGATGGAGCATTAACACAAGTGACGACATCTAGTTTGACGGGGCACTTTGGCAAGAATATTAAGAAATTCTCTGAACAGCTAATGGAGTTCAATTTAACGCATTTTATTGCATCTGATGCACATAACCTTACAGAGAGAACGTTTAGAATGACCGAAGCACTGAATGAGGCTGAGAAGCTATTTGGCTATGAATATGTGATGCAATTAAAAGAGAACGCTGAGCTACTTATTGAAGGTCAGTTTGTTTATGCGGAGCCACCAGAGAGAATTCGTACACGTAAGAAATGGTTAGGGATATTCTAGTGTGCGATAAGCATAATGATACTTTGGCAATGTCTCCTTGCCGATATCGATGGGGATACTCGATCATGCTGTGGGTGAGAGCCTTAGACACAAACGTTGTCAGTGGTTTGATGTGAGGGTGGGTTAGATGCCCATTTTTATTTAATATGTTAGAATGCATAACATTCACAGCAATCACGGTTGGTGGCTGCTGCTATCGTTACATGCATGTCTGAAAGAGCAACCTTTCAAAGGAAGCTTAAGCACCTGTAACGGCTCTACACGACCATAACTAAGAAAGCCTTAAGTGAGTCCTCTTTGCTTTGGAAAAGAATATTGACTTAAGGCTTTATGATGTATAAGACAACTCTTTTAATGATAATGGCTTTAGTGGGATACAATCTAATTTTGGAAAGAAAGGTGAAAGGAATGACATATCGAAAACGGGTGGCATTTCTCATGTTCGTCGACTCGATCATCGTCATAACGGCGATTTTTATTAGTAACTTTATTTTGGCACCGACGGGAAATCCATTTACGTCGTTCTTGTTTGTGAGCTCGATCACGTTGTTAGTCGGTCATCATCTATTTGCCTATTACTTCAAGCTATATAAGAAGGTTTGGCAATACGCTAGTGTTTCAGAGCTGCTAGGTATTGCGAAGGCTGTGACGATTACAATTGCTCTAACAGGTGTCGTGCAGCTCGTCTTCTTTCAAGCGATCTCCTTACGTACACTCGCCATTACATGGATGATGCATATCCTCCTTATCGGTGGCTCGCGCTTCTCGTGGCGCTTATTTCGAGATCAATATATTAAGCCGAACATTGATAAGAAGAAGACGCTTATCATTGGTGCGGGTGCAGGTGGAACGATGGTCGCAAGGCAGCTCCAGCAAAGCCAGGAGTCAGATCTACGTCCGGTAGCGTTCATTGATGATGATTTAGCGAAACAAAATCTGGAAATTCTCGACTTGCCTGTCGTCGGCGGAATTTCTGAAATCGAGCGTGTTGTCAATCGTGAGCGAATTGAACAAATTATTATCGCCATTCCCTCTCTTTCACGAGAAAAGATTAACAATATCTTCAATGAGTGCTCGAAGACAAAGGCGAAGACGCAAATTCTTCCGCGCATTGAGGATATTATGTCCGGTAAGGTATCTGTTAGTCAGTTCAGAGACGTCGAGGTTGAGGATTTACTCGGTCGTGAGCCTGTCGATTTAGATATCGACGGAATTGAGAAATATATTAAGGGCAATACCATTCTCGTGACTGGTGCGGGTGGTTCGATTGGTTCAGAGGTTTGTCGCCAAATTGCCAAATTCTCACCAGAAGAGCTAGTGCTACTCGGACACGGTGAAAATAGCATCTATGCCATTGAAATGGAACTGAAGAGAAATGTTCCTCATCTGAATGTTTCAACAGAAATCGCCGACATTCAAGACCGTGAGAAAATCTTCTCGATCATGAAGACGAGAAAGCCCAGAGTTGTCTTCCATGCCGCTGCTCATAAGCATGTTCCATTAATGGAACGAAACCCAGAGGAAGCGGTGAAGAACAACGTCATCGGGACTCGCAATGTTGCCGAAGCCGCAAGTGCAGCGAAGGTTAACACATTCGTGATGATTTCTACAGACAAAGCGGTCAATCCAACGAGCGTGATGGGCGCAACAAAACGAATTGCAGAAATGATCATTCAGCATATGGATATGGTCAGTAACACACGCTTTGTTGCGGTCCGATTCGGAAATGTATTAGGAAGCCGTGGAAGTGTCATCCCACTCTTCAAGGAGCAAATCCAAGCAGGTGGGCCTGTCACCGTTACTGATCCGAAAATGGTGCGTTATTTCATGACGATCCCAGAAGCGTCTCGTCTCGTCTTACAGGCAGGCGCATTAGCAGAGGGTGGAGAGGTGTTTGTCCTTGATATGGGTGAGCCAGTCAAAATCGTCGACCTCGCCCGCAACTTAATTAAGCTATCAGGCTACACAGAGGATGAAATTCCAATCGTCTTCACAGGTATGAGACCTGGGGAGAAGATGTTTGAGGAGCTATTAAGCGACGATGAGGTTCATAGTGAGCAGGTGTATCCGAAGATTTATCGCGGAAAGACGCCACCTGTGAATATTAATGTGACGTTTGATTTGGTGGAGCGATTCCAAGACGAAGAGCGCGATTGCTTACGGAAAGAGCTGTTGGATATTGCGAATTTCAAGGTAAGAGAGTTAAAGGAATTAGTATAGGACATTATGAGGATTTAAGTCAGTTTAACGTGTTGTTACAATACAATACGTAGCTGACTTATTTTATTGAAATCAGAGATTGGTTGATCAGTAGTTATTTGATAAACGGATGAAATAAGTACTAATTAACTAAGAAGTAGGAGCGTGTTGTTTTCACATGTATATGAAATGTAAGAGGCTAGTAGATATCGTCATGTCACTGATCGGAATGATTCTCCTTTCACCGATCTTTCTTATTCTCATTATCGCGATCAAAGCCGAAACAAAAGGGCCTGTTCTCTTTAAACAAAAGCGTGTAGGCATACACAAAGCGTACTTTCACATTTTGAAATTCCGTACGATGAGAATTGATACACCAGAGGATACGCCCACCCACCTGCTTGATAATCCAGATCAATACATTACAAAGGTTGGGAAATTCCTACGAAAAACATCCTTAGATGAGCTTCCGCAAATTTGGAACATCTTTGTCGGCCAAATGAGCATTATCGGTCCACGTCCTGCTCTTTGGAACCAATATGATTTAATTGCAGAACGAGACAAGTACGGTGCTAATGATGTACCTCCAGGATTAACAGGCTGGGCACAAATTAACGGTCGAGATGAGCTTCCGATTGATGTGAAAGCCCAGCTTGATGGGGAGTATGTAGGGAAAATTGGGATGAAAATGGATGTGAAATGCTTCTTCGGTACAATTGTGAGTGTCTTCAAAAGCGATGGAGTCGTCGAAGGTGGAACAGGCGCACGACCAAACAATGAAGCTCATAGGCAAAAGGAGAGAGCTTCAGAATGAAAAAGGTGCTAATCACAGGCTCCACTAGTTATGTAGGCAAGAGCTTTCAGGAATGGATTGAAAAGGGTGACTATGATTATTCCATAGACACTATTAGTGTAAGAGACGACTCATGGAAAGAGACGGACTTCTCACGTTACGATACGGTTTTGCATTTAGCAGGAATCGCTCATGTTTCTTCTGATCCAAAGCAAGAGGAGCTATACTACCGAGTTAATCGAGACTTAACGATTGAAGTAGCGAATAAAGCGAAAAACGATGGGGTTAAGCAATTTATATTCATGAGCAGTATTATCGTTTATGGTGACAGTAGCCGTGAAGCGAGAGTCATTGATGAACATACGATTCCAACACCAAGTAATTTCTACGGAAACAGCAAGCTCCAAGCTGAACAGGGGATTAAACCACTTTCGAGTGAGGATTTCAAAGTGGGTATTATTCGCCCGCCGATGATCTATGGAAAAGGATCGAAAGGCAACTATCCGAAGCTAGCAAAAGCAGCACGCTTGTTACCGATCTTCCCGAATATTGACAACCAGCGCAGCATGCTTCATGTGGACAATCTTTCTGAGTTCATTCGCTTAATGATTGAGAATGAAGAGGAAGGGTTGTTTTTTCCACAAAATGAGGAATATGTGAAAACGAGTGAAATGGTTCGGTTGATTGGGGACGTGCATGGGAAGAAAGTGCGATTAGTTTCTATATTTAACTTTATACTGAAGCCTTTTATTAATAGAGTAGGGATATTGAATAAGGTGTTTGGGAATTTGGTGTATAGTGAAGAATTGAGTCTTTATGATAAAGGTGACTATCAAATAAATCATTTAAGAAAATCAATAGAAGAAACAGAAGTAAATGGAGCATCCGAGATGAACATAGACGTATTGATTATGAGTGATAATTCTCTTGAGACTGTTGGTGGCGAACAGGAATCCACAAAAATCATTATTAACGGAGTAAAAGATTCATTCCATATAAGTGTGATACAACCAGGGCAAATAAGTAAGCCAGTTTATGGAGTAGACTATCATATTATTACGAAAAAAACGAGAATTAAACATTTGATCAAAAACCCAATAGCGTTTTTGCTCTATATAGCAAAAGTAAGAAATTATATTAATAAAAAAAGACCTGCTGTCATTCATACACAAGCACAGGTTAGTTTTTTCATTGTAGCTCTCTTAAAAAAGCTAAAGTTAATTCCTAAAAGGATTCGAATTGTGCATACGGAACGAGGGTTATTTACAAAATATAATAATTTTTTTAAGCGAATATTTTATTCTTTTATAAAAGAACTTGATGTTTTAGTAACAACTACGACATTTAATATGAAGCATTGGAAAGAAGCCATTCAAAATAAAGGTATACAGGTTGAATTTAAAGTGATAGAGAATACAGCCGGAGAATTATTTGAAATATATGATCCTAAATTAGTAAAAGAAAGTAATGACACGATAGTAATTGGATTTGCTGGACGTTATTGCGATTGGAAGAATTGGCCATTAGCAGTAGAAATTTCGAAAGGATTAAATGGAAAATTAGGAGAAAAGCTACAAGTTAAGATGGCTGTAGGTTGCTTAGATGAGGCATCAAGGTTAGATACTGAAAAAATGTTTGGAGCGATGAAAGAAATGATTGGAGAAAGGTTTGAAGGGAAGATCAATATTGACCTAAAAGAAATGGACAAGTTCTACTACGATATTGATTTCTTTGTTTTAACCTCGAACTATAACACAGAGTCGTTCGGACGAACATTAGTTGAAGCGATGAGTAGAGGAACGGTTGTTTTGACTACTGATTCGGGTGGTTCAGTAGAGGTTGTGGGTGATGATGATTATGTTTGTAAGGGTGTAAATGATTTTGTTGAAAGAATTTATACGATCTTTTTAGATCAAAATTTAATGAAAGATCAAAAGATTAGCAATTTAAAGTATGTAAATGAAAAATATTCTTTAAATAATAACGTTAATAAACATAATACACTTTACTCAAATTTAGCTGAGTAATTTAGAATAAAATGAAGTTTGGAGCGAGCGGAATATGAAAGTAGTATTTGCGCATGACCATATATTTAAAAAAGATAGTGAAGGGAATTTATATACTACTGGTAGTTTTAATAATAAAGTATGGTTACGCTACTTAGAATACTTTGAAGAAGTCGTAGTCACAGCAAGGTTAGATTCTAAAACAATAGATAAAGGGAAGAGTTACAATAACTTTGATTTGGAACAAACTAGTTTTGTTAACATCCCCAATTTAAGTGGTCCACTAGCTCAATTTAAAAATAAAGCTAGTGCAATTGAGAAATTAAAGAGTGAATTAAGCACAGCAGACGCATTAATAGCAAGATTACCAAGTGAAATAGGAAACCTTGCTATTCAAGTAGCTAAAAGTTTAAACGTACCTTATGTAATTGAAGTAGTAGCTTGTGTTTGGGATGCACTATGGAACTATGGAAGTATTCAAGCCAAGTTATACGCACCTATTGCCTTTTGGAAAATGCAGAATAATATAAAAAGGTCATTATACTCAATTTACGTAACGAACTCATTCCTTCAAACTAGGTATCCAACAAATGGGAAATCTATTAATATTTCGAATGTAGAAATTAAAGAAGTAGAGAAGTCAGTTCTTGAGAAAAGACTAAATAAAACTAGAGACAATAATCAACATTTCGTTATAGGAATGATAGGGAGCTTAAAGAATAAAATAAAAGGGTTAGACACGGCACTCAAAGCTATGCAGGTATTAAAAAATAATAACTATAATTTCACATTCCGAATTCTTGGTGATGGAGATAACACAGAATGGCTAAAGGTTGCAACAGAACTTGAAGTTGAAGAATCGGTGGAGTTTTGTGGAGTACTTCCAGGAGGAGAGCCTGTTTTTCAATGGTTAGACGAGGTAGATATATATATACAGCCAAGTTATCAAGAGGGTTTACCAAGGGCTATCATTGAAGCGATGAGTAGGGCATGCCCTGTGGTAGGATCTACAGCTGGTGGGATCCCTGAATTAATAGATAAGAGTTGTGTTCATCCACCTGGTGACTATACCTTATTATATGAGAAGGTTAAGAATATAATAATAAATCAGGAATACGAACAATCTCTCTCAGAGGAAAATTATAAGAATGCAAAATTATATACAAAAGATATATTGGATATAAGAAGATCACAATTCTTTAATGAGTTCCTAAAATGTAAAAAAGAATAATAAGGTGGGCTCAAAGTGAAAATATTATATAAAAACAGAAGGTTCAGTGGTGGGGCACCCTTGTCTTTATTAGAATATATCACCAAAGCTGAACAAAAAGGGCACAATTATTTAGTTTTAGGTGAATTTTATCAAAACGAAGATAAGTATAGAGAAGCAGGTATCAAAAACATTATAGATTTTCCGATGTTTAGTATGAATAGCTTTATAAAGAATTATTTTATTTTCTTAAAATATTATAAAGAAATATTAAAATATTCACCAGATATCATTCATGCTATAACTTTACAAAATTTATATTTTACTAAAGTTATTGCGGATGTTCTAAATATTAAAACTATATATACTGTTCCTGGACAAACAGTACCAGAATATTTTTGTGATTTAATGAAAGGTGAAGAAATATTAGTATTTTCGGATGAAAATAAAAGAGATTTAATAGAGCAGGGTTTTTTAGATACTGATATTAAAGTAATCACAAATAGAATGAAATTTGAAGAGTTGCAAAGTGATAATATTATAAAACCAAGTTCTATTAAAATAGCAACCCTTATTTCTAGACTAGATAATGATAAAATTAAAAGTGTTAATTTAAGTATAGATATAGTTGAAAGGTTATATTTAGAAGGGGTAAATATAAAGTTAAATATCTTAGGTGATGGAGAACATTTTGTAGATATAAAAAGCAAGGCTAAAGATTTGAATGAGAAATATAGAACAGAGCTAGTGCTTGTTCATGGACATGTCTCAAACCCTAAAAAGTATATAGCTCAGTCAGATATAGTCATGGGTAAGGGAAGAGGTATAATCGAAGCAATTTATTATAAAAGAGTATGTATAGTAATAAATGAAAATAACCAATTTAAAATAGTAGCTAAAGATAACATAAATAAGCTAAAAGAGTTTAATTTTTCTGGAAGGAATTTTGAGGAATCAGACAAAATTGATGAACTTAAAGCTAGTATAGAAACTCAAAGTTTTTCAGATTTAGAATACATGAGAAAGTATATTGATAATAATTATAATTCGAAGTTCTTAGATCAGGCAATCGATAACTTGTATACGAAAGCCAAAAAGACAAATGGAAAAAGCAGTATGTGGTTCCCACTAGCTTTTCTGAAGCTTACTAAAGGCTACTTGAATATTATTTATACAGTTTATAAGTTTAAGAAAGGTGTAAATAATGAATAAGTTAATTTTTTTATTATGTTTCTTATTTCTGTTATTTTTGACATATAGACCTGGGTATAATCTAAGTACAACTACATCTGTAGTAGGTCTTCTATATATTTGTATGTCATTATGTATAATAATATTATGGTTGAAAGGTTTTAAAGAAATCAATAAATTTAACTATAAATTTACGATTGATCTAATATCACTATTTCTTGTACTAGTTTTATTTTCATCTGTTCTTTTTAGTATTTTAAGGTCTCCAGATAACTTTGGTACGGGAATGCCTATATTATTTTTTACTGCGATGACTTTAATATTAGCTATGTCATATTTTATTAATTATCATAGTAATTTTACATTTTTAGATCTGGTAAAGTTTCAATCAATTGTTGTTATGTACACGGGGGTAATAGCTTCAATAATTGCATGGTTAGTTTTGTTGAATTTTGACTATTGGGATTTTCAACAAAATCAGCCATTTAATTATTATAGGTTATACGGGTGGTTAGGTAACCCTAATGTTCTAGGGAATATGCTGGGCATAGCTATTGTAAGTTGTATCTTTAATATGAACAGGTCAACAAAAAGGAAAATATATTATCTAATAGTAATATTATTAACGGTTTCTTTAATCATGACTGGAAGTAAGGGAGCTATAATATCGACTTCATGTGGAATAATAATTTATTTTTTGACTTTAAATAAATTCAATATAATTAAATTCATCAAAAATAGCAGGAAATTTGTAATGCTTTCAATTTCAATTTCAATTTTCTTAATTATAGGTTTTAATCTAATGGATAATATTATAGGGTTAAATTTAGAGGTCTATGTAGAAAGAGTAATAAAATTAGGAGAAGATGAAAGTAGTCGTTTCCAACTATGGGGGGATGGCTTATACATCTTTAACCAAGCAAACCTACTAGAAATATTATTCGGTCATGGTAGAAATTATTATATGAGGAATGTAGGTGCCTCAGCCCACAATACTTATGTCGAATTATTAGTTGATTATGGACTAGTAGTTTTATTAATACTTCTACTTCTGACTTTAATTACTGTATACAAAGTGGCAATTTTAGATAAAAAGCTAGGTAACAGTCTTTCCTCATTAATATATGCAACTTTAACCATTATAATATTATCTGGTATGTTTACCACGCATTTGTTCAGTTTGCGTTTTGAACATTTTATGTTCTTTTTTATATTATTTAGTATGATATTTGTTAATTATAACTCTAAATTAACTAATACAGGGGGACAGTATGTCTGACAGTATAAAAGTAAGTGTTGTTATTCCACTATATAATGCAGAAAGGTACGTGGGAGCCTGTCTTAATAGTATTTTATCTCAAAGTTTAAAGGAAATTGAGGTTATAGTAATTGACGATTGTTCTACTGATAATAGTTTGGAAATTGTAAAATACTTTAATGATAATAGGTTAATTGTATTAAGAAATGAAGAAAATCAAGGAGTTACAAAAGCGTTAAATAGAGGAATTAATTTAGCGTCAGGAGAATATATTGCCAGGATGGATGCGGATGATATCGCATTTAAAGATCGATTGAAAATACAATATGAGTATTTTCAAGAAAACAACAATATCGATATTTTGGCGTCTCAAGTCGTTTATTTACATGAATGTTCAGAATCAGGCGAAGTTAAATTTAATATGAAACATAAAGAATTAACTGATAAAAAGATTAAAGGAGTTATGTTAGCTTATAATCCTTTAATGCACCCGACTGTTATGTTTAAAAATAATGAAAAGGCTATTTATGATGAGACTGTTAATGTTTCTCAGGATTATATGAAATGGTTAGATTTATTACATTCTTGTAATTTTTCAATTATCAAAAGACCTCTTTTATTCTACAGAGTTACAGAAGGTAGTGTTACAAACAGTAGTAAAAATAACAAAATTGAACGACATAGCATTATTATGGATAAATTTAATAAGAAAAATAATATTTCTATATCTAAAAAAGAGCTGAAGAATTATCTGTATGCTATTCATTCACCAAACAAAAGTGAAATTTCTATGGGGATGCTTGATCAAACATTTAATTTATATAAAAACCATTTGTATAATTCAATAAAATGTTCGAGTATTATTGAATATAGATTTGGCTATATCTGGTTGTCAGTGTTGGTGAATAGACGTTCGTATAAAAGGATATTTTCAAAATGGACTGTTAAAGGTTCTGTATATATATTGTATAAGATTATAAAGGACACTCAATGTAAAATTAGTTTTTTAATCAATAAAAAATATAATGAAAACATTAAACTATAAATACTAAGCATGAGAGGGAGATAAAATGTTGAAGGTTGATAATAAACAAAAACAAAGTGAGAAATTTGTTATAAAAGGAAATAAAAAATTGTTTGGTGAGGTACAGCTATCAGGTGCTAAAAATGCAGCTCTTCCAATGATTGTAGCAGCATGCTTAGGAAATGAGTTTACTACTTTGAAGAATGTACCTACTAGTTTGAGAGATGTCAATATCCTTATAGAAATCTTAAGTGATTTAGGAGCAGTAGTTACCGTAGAAGGAACGAAGATTTCTTGTAAAAGGGGGGATTTTCCAAATAAGAAAGTGGCTCCTCAACGGGCAAGTGAAATTAGGTATTCATTGCTCTTGTTAGGTCTAACAGCTTCTTTTAGTGAAGAAATTGAGCTACCTTTACCAGGTGGATGTAAAATTGGGGATCGTAAGTATGACCTTCACATTTTAGGAATGGAAAAGTTAGGGGCGAAAATAGAAGAAAATGAGCGAGGACTATTTTTATCATCTCAAGGGTTAATAGGTAATGATATTGAGTTTTATCTACCTACTACTTCAGGGACAGAAAATGTAATGATTGCAGCAGCAATCTCTAAAGGGAAGACAACTCTTCTAAATGCGAATACACGACCAGAAGTTATTCAATTGGCGGATTTGTTAAATGAAATGGGAGTTAAAGTAACTTGTAATAATCGTGTTGTAACTGTTGAGGGACAAGATACAATCCCTGGTGGCGTCGAAGTATCTGTTATGCCAGGATGGGATGAAGCTGTTACGTATGCAGTCGCAGCTGGTGTTACAGGTGGGGAAATTTGCATTCCGAATTTTAATACTTCCTTTATTAAAGAAGATGTTCGCTATTTAAATTTAGCTGGTGTTCAAGTTTTTGAGTGGGGAACTTCATTATATGTATCTGGTAAAGGAGAAAAGAAAACATTTGATTTATTTACTGCTCCGTATCCTGGAATAAATTCAGATATGCAACCATTATTTGCAACTCTCGCATTAGCAGCGAAAGGAACAAGTACAATAGCTGATCTTAGGTTTACTGATCGATTCCAGTATGTAGAAGAGTTGAAGAAGTTTAATGCTGATATTAATTCATTTGGTAATACAGCAATTATTAATGGTGGTAAAGCTTTAAAGGGTGCTGAAGTAAGAGCTACGGACCTTCGTGGTGGAGCAGCTTGTGTATTAGCAGGTTTAGTAGCTGAGGGTGAGACTTTAGTAAGTAATATTTCCCAGATAAATAGAGGATATGAAAATATTGATTTGAAATTGAATTTGTTAGGTGCAGATATTACTTTGCAAGGCTAAATTATTCAGCCCATTAGAGGTGTAATAGTGAAAAAAAATAGTACAATATTTCATATTTTTTCTTCAATTGGTACAAAAGTTATTGTTTTACTTGGCAGCTTTATTATTTCAGTAGTCTTAGCAAGATTTTTAGGGCCAGAAGGAAAAGGTATTGTCACGGCTATTTTTGTTATACCTAATTTATTAGTTAGTATAGCAGATTTAGGAATTAGGCAAGCCACTGCATATTATGTAGGAAAAAAAATATATACTCCATCAAATGTTTATGGATCAATTCTTGTAGTTTGGGTAATTACCTCCTGCCTTTCAATGGTTGCTGCTTTAGCATATTATTTAACAGGTTCAATACAGCAATATGGTTGGATACTAATTAGTATTCCGTTGTTATCAATACCTTTTATGCTTTTGAATAAATATATGAATGGGTTGCTTTTAGGATTGCAGCAAATTAATGCGATTAATATAAAAAACATATTAAACTTTATTATAAATTTTATATTCCTATTAATTCTTGTGGTCTTGTTAAATTACGGAATTTATGGTGCTGCAACAATACATCTAATAGTAGCATTGGTTACTTTGATGTATTCAATATTTATAATTAGAAAGTTTGTCCCTAAAATACAGTATCAAAAGGGAATAGCCCAATCATTGATTAGTAAAGGACTAGTATATGCAGTAGCATTATTCATTCTAAACTTAAATTATAAGATAGATATCTTGTTACTAGAAAAAATGACTACACCGGCAGACGTTGGTATTTATTCAATAGGTGTTTCGTTATCTGAATTAATATGGCAAATTCCTGCAGCAATGGGGATGGTTTTATTTTCAAAAAGCGCTAACAGCAAAAAGGATTTGGATGCAATTAATAGGTCAACTAAACTACTAAGAATTTCATGGATTCCAATAATATTAGGTTCAGCCTTGTTCTGGTTTCTCTCACCATATTTTATAAGATTTTTGTATGGTGTTGAGTTTATAGAATCAATATCTGTTATAAGAATTTTATTACCTGGAATAGTAGCAATGGTGTTGTTCAAAATTTTAAACGCTGATTTAGCGGGTAGAGGCTATCCATTATTTGCTTTAAGGGTTTATGTTATTGCGCTTGTACTTAATATTGTATTGAATATACTTCTAATTCCTCGCTATGATATTAATGGTGCAGCAATAGCTTCTACTATTAGCTATAGTGTGGGAGCATTATTGTTTAGTTTATCATACAAAAATAAAAGTCAAATTAGATTTTCGGAAATGTTTATACTAAATAAGAGCGATATAAACTTAATAAAATCAATTATGAATAGATTTATAAATAAGCGAAGGGGAATTTAATTTGAGTTTAAAAAAGGTTTTAAATGAAGAAGTGATTAAAGGGAAGAAATTAAACATTTTCAAAGCCTTAATATCATTATACTCAGACCCATCTCTAAGAGCGATTTTTTTGTACAGGTTATCAAAGATGTATTATGATAAAGGGAAAAAAAGATTTGCTAAAATTTTAAGAAATAAAATTACAACTACTTTTAGTTCATACATTAGTTTACAAGCGGAAATTGGTAAAAACTTAGAGTTTAGACATATGAGTGGGGTTGTAATTGGAGATGGAGTTAAAATAGGAGAAGGTGTAATTATATATCAACAGGTAACGTTAGGAGGACAAAATTTAGGTGACAGTAAAAAGGGGAATTATCCTATTATTTGTGATAATGTCACTATATTTTCAGGAGCTAAGGTTTTAGGGTCTGTACAGATCGGAGAAAACTCAATAATTGGTGCGAATAGTGTTGTGATAAAGGATGTCCCACCTAATTCAATTGTTGCTGGAGTACCTGCGAAAGTTATAAAATCTGGAACTAGTAAACATTGAAACTACTTAAAATGTTGAAAAGGCAAGTAATAATTTAATTGATATATAGTCACCGAAACTGTTAAATATTAATAATTTAAGAAGGAAAACTTAGACAACGACTAAAAATTAGAGTGGATGATTAATGAAAAGGATAGGAGATTAGAGATGAGAATACTAGTAACAGGTGCAGGCGGTTTCGTCGGCACTCACTTATCCAAACGCTTGTTAGAAAACGGTATTTCTGTCATTGGCTATGACAACCTAAACGACTACTACGATGTCCAACTAAAAAAAGACCGTTTAAAAGAACTAAATCAATATGAGAATTTCACATTTTACGAAGAAGACTTAGCTGATCGTGAAGCTCTAAATCATTGTTTCGAAAAAGAAAACATCGACATCGTCATCAACCTCGCCGCTCAAGCCGGTGTACGCTACAGCCTTGAAAACCCACATGCTTACGTTGATTCGAATGTCGTAGGCTTTGTGAATATACTAGAAGCGTGCCGTCATCATAAGGTGAAACATTTAATCTATGCATCTTCTAGCTCTGTCTACGGGGCGAATGTGAAGATGCCGTTTTCGACTTCTGATGAGGTGAATCATCCTGTTAGCTTGTATGCGGCGACGAAGAAGTCGAATGAGCTGATGGCTCATACGTATAGTCATTTGTATAACATCCCGACGACTGGACTTCGCTTCTTCACGGTATATGGTCCATGGGGGCGTCCGGATATGGCGTATTTCTCATTTACGAAGGACATTGTCGAAGGTAAGACGATTAAGGTATTTAACAATGGTGAGATGATGCGTGATTTCACGTATATTGATGATATCGTTGATGGGATTGTGCGCTTGCTTGATAAGCCACCAAAGGCTGATCCGAATTGGAATCGTGAGGAGCCGAATGCGAGCTCTAGCTATGCGCCGTATAAGGTGTACAACATTGGAAACAATCAGCCTGTGAAGCTCATGGACTTCATTGAGACGTTAGAGAAGCATCTTGGAATTGAGGCGAAGAAGGAATTTCTGCCGATGCAGCCTGGTGATGTGAAGGCGACGTATGCAGATATTGATGAGCTTCAGAATGATACAGGCTTCAAGCCATCTACGACTATTGACGAAGGTCTAAAGAAGTTTGTTGAATGGTACAAAGACTATTATAATGTGAAGTAACTAATAGCCCCTTTTCTATTATGAAGGGCACTGAAGAAGTTTGATTTATGAACTTTTTTGGTGCCCTCCTATTATGAAGAGGGGCATTATTACAGATAGGAGTGTGTGGTATGAAAGTTCGTAAAGCGATTATTCCAGCTGCGGGATTAGGTACTCGTTTTTTACCAGCGACGAAGGCACAGCCGAAGGAAATGCTCCCGATTGTCGATAAGCCGACAATCCAGTATATTGTAGAAGAAGCGATCGCATCAGGTATTGAGGACATTATTATCGTCAGTGGCCGAAGCAAGCGGGCGATTGAGGATCATTTTGATAAATCGTATGAGCTAGAAGAGACGTTGTTGAAGAAAGGGAAGATGGCTTTACTGGATGAAGTGACGTCGATTTCAAACATGGCGAATATCCATTACATTCGTCAAAAGGAAGCGTTAGGCCTTGGTCATGCGATTGCATGTGCGAAGTCATTTATCGGGGATGAGCCGTTTGCTGTGCTGCTAGGGGATGATATCGTTCAATCGGAGAAGCCGTGCCTGCAGCAGCTGATGGAGGTGTTTGATCGTTATCAATCGTCTGTCGTTGGGGTTCAGCCTGTTGCTAAGCAGGATGTATCGAAATACGGGATTATTGCTCCGAAGGGACAGGAGGTTGAGTCAGGTGTCATTCATACGCAATCGTTAGTTGAGAAGCCGAAGCCAGAGGAGGCGCCTTCTCAATATGCGATTATGGGTCGTTATGTACTACGACCTGAAATCTTTGATATTCTTGAAACGTTACCACCTGGTGCAGGTGGAGAGATTCAATTAACGGATGCGATTAATACGTTAACAGAAGAGCAAGCGGTTCTTGCTTATCACTTTGCTGGCGTGCGTTATGATGTTGGTGATAAGTTTGGCTTCTTGAAGGCGACGTTGGACTTTGCCTTACAGCGTGAGGATTTACGTGATGATGTGAGACGTTATTTAGCTGAGACGTTAGAGAATGAAGCGGTGAACAAGTAAATAGATGAAGGAAGTGGAAACGAAGATGAAAATTACGATTGCTGGTACTGGATACGTGGGTCTCTCAAATGCCGTGTTACTTGCTCAGCATAATGAGGTTGTGGCACTTGATATTGTCCAAGAAAAGGTTGATATGATTAACAACCGTCATTCGCCGATTGTTGATCAGGAGATTGAGGATTTTCTTGCGACGAAGGAGTTAAACTTAACGGCGACGACGAACAATGAAGAAGCGATTCAAGGTGCGGACTTTGTCTTGATCTCAACGCCAACGAACTATGATCCGGATCAAAATTATTTCGATACGAGTACGGTCGAGACGGTTATTCAAAACGTGTTGGCGGTTAATCAGGATGCGGTGATGGTCATTAAATCAACGGTTCCTGTTGGCTATACAGAGTCTGTCAGAGAGAAGTTTCAGACAGAGAATATTATCTTCTCACCTGAATTTCTACGTGAGGGTAAGGCGCTTTATGACAACTTATATCCTTCTCGTATTGTCGTTGGTGAACGTTCTGAGCGTGCTGAGACGTTCGCGAATCTATTAGTTGAGGGTGCGATTAAAGAGGATATTGATGTTCTTTTTACCGATTCAACCGAAGCAGAGGCGATTAAGCTCTTTGCCAATACATACTTAGCGATGCGTGTCGCGTTCTTTAATGAACTCGATTCGTATGCGGAAGTAAGAGGTCTGAATACTCAGCAAATCATTGATGGTGTCGGTCTTGATCCGAGAATTGGGACGCACTATAACAATCCTTCGTTCGGCTATGGCGGCTACTGCTTACCAAAGGATACGAAGCAGCTGCTTGCGAACTATGAGGACGTTCCGAATAACATTATGGCAGCCATTGTTGATGCGAACCGGACACGTAAGGATCACGTCGCTGAGATGATTCTAAATCGTAAGCCAAAGGTCGTCGGCATTTACCGTCTGACGATGAAGATGGATTCCGATAACTTCAGACAATCAGCCATTCAAGGCGTCATGAAGCGCATTAAGGCGAAGGGTGTCGACGTTGTCGTGTATGAGCCGTCGTTCCCTGAGGATGAATTTTATAATTCGAAGGTGTACAGTGACTTTGACGCATTTAAGGATGTTTGTGATGTGATCGTGGCGAATCGTCTGTCCGATGAGTTGAAGGAAGTCGAGGAAAAGGTGTATACGAGAGATTTGTATGCGCGGGATTGATTTTGTTCTTAAGCTGAGGGAATAGAGCACCCCTCAGCTTTTTGAATTTTATTATCAGAATTTTCTGCTATTAATGGAGTTTTATTTGAACTGACTCGTTTCAGAGTGATTGGATTCTCTCCTCACAGTAGACTTACCTAGATTAAGTCTACCAACCTAAGCGCTGACGAAGTGATGTTATATGTGCCACATGATGACGTCCGTGCCAAGCATAGATTCCGATATTTTTGCTCAGCTTCACAGCGCCTGTCTCAGGGTGATGAAAAGTTCTATCTAGCTCCTCCGGTGTCAGTGATCGCAACAAATACCCCCATCGATGGTGCAGTGATTCGATCAGATTTAAGGAAACGTCGATTGTTAAGTCTGAATCAGGAAGCTCTGCCCATTTTCCTTCATCGTATAATGCAATTGTTGGATGGTTCTCAGTGAGGGCTAACTTAAACCGCATGTAGCTATTAAGGTGGCTGTCAGCAATATGGTGGACGACTTGGCGAACAGTCCATCCACCAGGCCTGTATATTGTATTTAATTGCTTGTCATCTAAATCTTTCACGGTTGCGTTTAATTCAAATGGAAGGTCTTCAATCTCCTGTATCCATTTTTCTAATACATCAGCTGTAGGATCACCTTCAAATTGAAACGTTCCAATAGGATAACGTAAGTCCATCTAAATCACTCCTTTTCTCATGAGTTTTTAATATGAATCTATTTTATCACGAAAGGTCTTAATTGATAGGGGGAGGAGATTGATAATTGCCTGACGAGCCATTAATCAAAGATTCTATTTGACTGAAAGAAATTCTCTATGTTCGCCTAGCCCATTACCATCATTTGTTATTCAATTTAATAGAACGTACGTTTTCTTATAGGGGTG